>CAYXZT010000045.1:0-7437 GCA_964469915.1 uncultured Gammaproteobacteria bacterium | reverse complement strand
TGCTGGCATTAAAATTGTACTTTATAGACTTAGGAGCCAACTGTCTATAAAAAATTAAAAAAATATGAAAATTTCAATAAAAAAAGAAGAGCAAATACAAAAAATGAGAATTGCTGGGAAACTAGCATCCGAGGTGCTTGAAATGATAGAGCCTTTTGTTGTTCCTGGCATTTCAACTGGTGAGCTTGATCAAAAGTGTTATGACTATATTGTTAATGTCCAGAATGCCATTCCAGCCAATGTTGGTTATAGAGGCTTTGAAAAAACAATTTGTTCAAGCATTAATCAAGTTATATGTCATGGCATCCCAGACAATAACAGAATCTTAAAAGAAGGCGATATTTTAAATATTGATGTCACCGTTATAAAAGATGGTTGGCATGGAGATACTTCAAAAATGTATCTTGTGGGTAAATGTAAACCGCATAATGAGAGACTTGTTAAGGTTACGCAAGAATGTTTGTATAAGGCTATAGAAGTTGTGAAGCCTGGTGCCTATCTTGGCGATATAGGTCATGTTATTCAGAAACATGCTGAATCTAACTATTACAGTGTAGTTGAAGACTACTGTGGCCATGGAATTGGTGATGTTTATCATGAAGATCCTCAAATTCTCCATTATGGAAAACCAGGAAGAGGTATTCAGATTCAAGAAGGTATGTGCTTCACCATCGAACCAATGATAAATCAAGGCTCAAAATACTGTAAAACTCTAAGAGATGGATGGACTGTTGAAACAAAAGATGGAAGAAATTCTGCTCAATGGGAGCATACATTAGCTGTGAGAAGCGATGGAGTTGAGGTTCTCACCAAAAGACTTGAAGAATCTCTATGACAGAAAAAAAATCTATCAAAAGTGAGAGTTTTTGGTCTGATTTTTCTAGAATATATAAAAACCCCTCATTGATTGATAAATATTTAATTGATAATTCAAATTCTATTGAAGAAATAATTATTGATAGTTTTAAAGAACTTAACCTAGATAAAAACTATTCAATATATGCAAATGGCGGTTTTGGAAAAAAGGAGATGTTTTTGTCTTCTGATGTTGATATCTCAATAGTTAAAAATAATTCATTAAATGATAGTAATGCAGATTTGGAGGTATTTATAGCTAAATTATGGGATCTTGGTTTTCAAGTTGGCCACTCAGTTCGGTCAATTAAAGATATAAAGAAAATCACTAAAAAAGATTTGAAAGAGTTTACTTCTTATCTTACTAGAAGGCCTCTCATATCAAAATCTGATACAGAAAGGCAAATAACAAAATCACTTAATAATGCATGGAGTAAGAAAAGCTTTTTTAATGCAAAGTTAATTGAGCAAGAAGAAAGGTATTCTTCCTATCATTCAACAGAATTTAATTTAGAGCCAGATTTAAAAGAATCTCCTGGATGCATGAGAGATTTTCAAACTTCTTTGTGGATTCTTCAGCAATGCTTCAATCTTAGTAATTACAATGAAATTAAAAACTCAATTAAGTTCAGTTCTGATATTGAATCTGCTGTTACTTCATATAATTTTATAAAGACTTTGAGATTTGCAACAAATATCTTGTCCTCTAAGAATAGGTTAAGTTTTGAATCGCAAATTGAAATATCAAAAGCAGCCAAATTAGGTAAATATAATGATAAAGATTTAGTTGAAAAAATGATGAAGGATTTCTATGGTCACGCATCGAACCTTTCTAATTTTAACCGTTTTGTTTTCGATACCTTTAAAGAAAAAAACAGTTTTGCAATTACCCAAAAGTTTGGAAAATTCTACTTGAAGGGAAAAAAGATTGGTATAAAAAATTATGATTTATCAAAAAACAGAGATCTTATATTTGGAATATTTATTGCCATAGGTAGGAATAAGAATATAAAAGCTGTTGATACCTCAACCATGAATATGTTGAAGGAAAATATTCATTTAATTGATGATGATTTTAAAAATAACAACAGCTATGCATCTCAATTCCTTGAAATTTTAAAATCAAAGTACAACCTATCTTCAATTTTAAAATCAATGAAAAACTTAGGCATTATCCAGGCCTACATCAAAGAATTTGACGAAGTAGTTGGTCAAATGCAATTCGATCTTTTTCATGTCTACACTGTAGATGAGCATACTTTTAAAGTAATGAGAAACATGAGGCAAATGCAAATTGAGCTCCAGGAAGATTTTAAGCTTGAGCATGAGTTATTAAATAAAATTCCAAAGATAGAAATCTTATACCTGGCAGGTTTATTTCACGATCTTGGAAAAGGCAAAGGTGGCGATCATTCAAAAATAGGTGCGCAAACAAGCTATGCATTCGCAAAAAAAATTGGTTTATCTCTTGCTGATGCTGACCTTATTTCTTGGCTTGTTTTAAATCATCTCCAAATGTCATCAATTTCACAAAAAAAAGATATCTCAGATCCAAAAACAATAGAAGTTTTTGCTGATATGGTCTTAAATACAGAAAGGTTAGATTATTTGTACCTTCTTACAATAAATGATGTTAAGGCAACAAATCCATCTCTATGGAATGGCTGGAAACATGGTCTGCTTAGAGACCTTTTCCTATTAACCAGGTCTAAATTAAATAAAGAACCAGTTAAGTCATCAAAAGAAATCTCATTAGACAGACAAAAGAATGTTCTTAAGTCTCTAGATAGTAATAAGAAAATAGAAATTGAAAGCTATTTTAATAGCTTTGATGTTGCTTACTTTAATAAAAATAATTCAGAAAGGCTTCTTTGGCAAAGCCGCCTTATTCTTGATGGAAACAAAAATGATTTAATTGTTGGTTCTAGAAAATGTTTTGGTAATTTGCTAGAAGTTTTTATAAAAACTCAAAATTTCGATGGTTTATTTTTAAAACTTATAGAAGTATTGGAGTTATCAGGATTAGAAATTATCGATGCCTCAATTGCAACAAGCAAAAACAAAGATATAGCAGCAAATACTTTTATTTCTAAATTTGTTCATCATGACAGAGTGCTTAATAACTCTGAAGTTAATGAAATCAAGTTACGAATTATTAGTAATTTTGAAAATTTTTCTACAAAAAAAATACTGCCTAAAGAAAATCATAAAAAACGCAATGCATTTAAAAATAGCATGCATATTACAAACACGGAAGATAAAGCTAAAAGGAAGAATCTGCTTACAATAGAAACATCTGATGCGCCTGGTTTGCTAGCAAAAATTGCTAAAGTCTTGCATGACAATGGTACTTCAATTTATTCTGCAAGAATAAATACATTGGGTGATAGAGTTGAAGATACGTTTGAGATAGAGGATGTAACTCTTTCAAGTGTTTCAGATAAAAAAATAAAAAAAATTACTAGTGACCTTAAACAAGTTATATAAATTCCTCTCTTACCAAACTATAATTATTAAATGAAAATTAATGCATTAGGTTATGCCTCAACATCCAAGTCAGGAGATATTCTAGACGTTTACTATCCAAGAATAGAATTTAATGGAAATGAAGTTAATGCTCTTGATCTAAAAAATATTAGCTCAAGTAAAAAAATTATAGAACTAAGTTGGGACCAATCAGATCTTGAGAATCCTGTGGATGATGTTTGTTCAGCATATTTAAAACTTCATTTAATTTCATACAGGCTTGTAAGGCCAAATTCCATTAACCTAGATGGTTTGTTTGCAGCACTCCCAAATGTTGTATGGACAAATAAGGGCCCTATAAGTCTTGATGAAATAGACGAAAAATTACTTAATACAAAATTAAATAACGAAGACTTATATGTCAGATCTTTAGATAAATTTCCTTGCCTAACTGATTATATTATTCCAAAAAATGTAAGAATTGCAGATGCATCTAGAGTTCGACTTGGAGCATATTTAAGCTCTGGAACAACTGTAATGCATGAGGGTTTTGTAAACTTCAATGCTGGTACTTTAGGCGTTGCTATGATTGAAGGCAGAATTTCAGCCGGAGTTGTAGTTGGCAATAATTCAGACTTGGGTGGTGGTTGTAGCACAATGGGCACCCTATCAGGTGGCAATGACATAAAAATATCAATTGGTGAGAATTGTCTTCTAGGCGCAAATTCAGGATTGGGGATACCATTAGGCAATAACTGTATAGTTGAAGCCGGCTTATACATTACTGCTGGCACAAAAATAGAAAAATTTGATGAGAATGATAGCTCTATTGGTACTTGCAAGGGTTCAGATTTGGCTGGATGTTCTGATACTGTTTTTATAAGACATTCACTAAATGGAAAGGTTATGGCAAAAGTTAATAAATCATCAATAGAACTTAATTCGGAACTACACTCAAATGATTGAATTTCTTCAAAAATTAATACAAATAGAATCTCTTTCACCAAGAGATGAGGGGTGTTTTGATCTTATAGAAAGCAGATTAAAAAAACTGAACTTTAATTGTGAAAGAATTAATTATCTTAATGTTGAAAACCTTTATGCCACATATGGAACGGAAGGAAAGTTATTTTGTTTTTTAGGTCACACAGATGTGGTGCCAACTGGTCCAGTCGAGAGCTGGAGTTATCCACCATTTTCTGGTCACATTGAAGGGGATCTTATGTATGGCAGGGGAACTGCTGACATGAAGGGATCAATTGCCGCGTTTCTTGATTCATTGGATGAATTCTTTTCATCAAACCCTGACCTCAATTATAGAATTGCTATTTTACTTACCTCTAATGAAGAAGGAGATGCATCAGATGGATTCATCGATAAAATTGTTGATGATATGATAAAGAATGATGAAAAAATAGATTTATGTCTTGTTGGTGAGCCTACTTCCTATTTAAAAATTGGTGACAGTGTAAGGATAGGACGAAGAGGATCTTTAGGCGGGCGTTTAAAAGTACT
This sequence comes from uncultured Gammaproteobacteria bacterium, assembly GCA_964469915.1. Lineage (GTDB taxonomy): Bacteria > Pseudomonadota > Gammaproteobacteria > Magnimaribacterales > D2472 > SCGC-AAA076-P13. Next base: position 2,601 of record CAYXZT010000045.1, on the reverse strand, counting down.
TGGCAAACAGGGCCATATTGCATATCCAGAGAATGTTAAAAACCCGATTTTCTCTGCAAGTGATGCGATAGTTGAGCTTAAAAATACAGTGTGGGATAACGGTAATGCTATTTTTCAGCCTACTAGCTTTCAAATATCTAATATACATTCTGGCACTGGTGCAAAAAATGTTGTTCCTGGTGAGCTAGAAATGTTTTTTAATTTTAGGTACTCAACAGAGTCTTCTCAAGAAACTTTAGTAAATGAATTCGAATCAATCCTAAATAAATTAGAAATAGAGTATGAAATTGACTGGAAATTAAGTGGGCTACCCTATTTAACCGAAGAAAATAATCTCAAAGATGTTGTAGTCCAATCAGTTGAGAAAATTACAGGATATTCACCTGATCTAAATGCAAAGGGTGGAACATCAGATGGTAGATTTATTGCAAAAATGGGAACAGAAATTGTCGAGCTAGGACCTCTTAATGAAACTATTCACCAAATAGATGAGCACATCAAAATATCTGAGCTATGGACATTGAAGAATATTTATACAGATATACTAGAAGGCCTAAATAAAAAATTAGCCTAATTTATCCCATGCATGCCTTTTTTCAATAAAGGGGAGCAAATAGCTAATAATATACCAACGGCAACTGCTATAAGCCCTACATTTGTATAGACATCAACAAATGCAGACTTTTGAGCTAATGTAAAAATATTATCTCCTCCAGCCATGCCTTCACTTGCAGTTGCTCTTGCTATTAAGCCTGCAACAAAGTTACCTGCTGCAGATGCAAAAAACCACATACCCATCATCATTCCAACAATTCTTTTTGGCGATAGCTTGGTAACAGAAGAAAGGCCTACAGGAGATAAACAAAGCTCACCAATTGTATGAAGAAGGTATATAAGCATTATCCAGAATACCCCTGTTTGAACTCCAACAGAGCTCTTCATTCCAAAAACAAGAACAAGGAATCCAATTCCAACAAACATAATTCCAATAGCAAACTTAAGTGGTGTTGAAGGCTCTATATTTCTTTTGGCCAAAGCAAGCCACATAAAAGCAAAGAGAGGAGCAAGTGTAAATATAAAAAATGCATTTAAAGATTGAAACATTGAAGCTGGAACTTCCCACCCTAATATTGTTCTGTCTACTCCCCTATCAGTAAGTATATTTAGAGATGACCCTGCCTGTTCAAAAAGAGCCCAAAAAATTAATGAAAATAATATTAAAATTCCAACTACAATCATTCTATCTCTCTCTTCAGGAGAACATTTTGATAGAGAATAAAATAACCAGAAAGCAATACAAATTGCACCAAAACCACCTAAAAGGTTTCCAACTATTTCCTGATTCTGGATAAGCATCCAAGATGCAATAACCATAAATATGCCACTTATGTAAGCCCAGTTTTCATAAGTAATATTAAACATTTTTTGCATGTATAAATCTGATGTTGGTTCTGCATGTCCATCTAAGTATTTTTGTCCCCAAAGGAAAATCAATAGTCCAATTAGCATTCCTATACCAGCGGCACCAAAGCCATATGACCAGCCATATGTTTCTCCAAGATAGCCGCAAAGCAAAGAAGCTGAAAATGCTCCAATATTTATACCCATATAAAAAATTGTGAATCCAGGATCTCTTCTAGGATCCCCTTCTTCATATAGAGCACCTACCATAGTTGATATATTAGGCTTGAGGAATCCTACCCCAGAAATTATAAGAGCTAATGAAAGATAAAATACTTGTACATTGCTTTCAAAAGCCATGCCTGTATGTCCAAGGACTAGAAGTATTGCACCGAATGTCACTGCTTTTCTTGACCCTAGTATTCTATCGGCAAGCATCCCGCCAAAAACTGGCATTATGTATACCAAAGAGGTGTATGCACCATAAATTACATAACTTTTAGCATCAGAAAACTCCCAATGTTTTGTAAGATAAAGTATTAATAATGCTCTCATCCCATAGTAGGAAAATCTCTCCCACATCTCAGTAGCAAAACAAACAAAAAGACCTTTTGGATGGCCTAAAAATTCTGATGATCCTGTAATTGAAGTATTCATAATGATTTATTCTTTTAATAGTTTTAAGTACTATACCAAAATGAAATTAAAATCGTATAAGGTTTCTCCTATAAAAAGAATCGCAGCAACTGTTTATGATTTATTTTTACTTTTAGGTGTTTGGTTTTTAGTTGGATCAATAGCTTTATGGGCTAATAATGGAGAGGTGCTGAATCCATGGCTTGGCTTAACTTTAGTCTTTATTAGCACATGGTCTTTTTATGCTTACTTTTGGACACATGGAAATAAAACCCTAGGCATGGCTGTTTGGAAGATAGAAATTTATAGTGAGGATGGTAAAAATCTAACTATTAAACAAGTAACTATTAGATTTATTGCGAATCTTCTAATCGTCTTTTTTGCAGGACTACCCTTATTACAGATTTATTTTTCAAAAAATGGGAAGTCTATCAGCGATCATTTATCCGGAACCAATTTAAGATATATTTAAATTTTCTTATAAGAATAGATACTAAGTAACACTAAAATACATGCAGGCATAACAACCCCAATTAGGATTGGTAGATTGTATGAAATGAAAAT
>CAYXZT010000044.1:0-7637 GCA_964469915.1 uncultured Gammaproteobacteria bacterium | reverse complement strand
AGTTTTTTTAACTTTAAAAAAGGGTGCTTCCGCACCCTTTTTTTATTTATAATATCGTCACTATGCTTGAATCACTAAGAAATTTTTTAACAGGCCCTAGATTAGTTATCGTAATTGCTGCATGCACATTACCTTTTGTATTCTTAGGTTCCACATCATTATTAAACCAAGATCCAACTAGATTAGGGTCAGTTAACGGAGAGACCGTTACGGAATCTGATTTTCAGGTTGCATCCAACATCACTATACAAAGATTTAAAACATTGTACGGAGAAGACTTTGATTTTTCTTTATTGGATGAAGCTACACAGTTAAATCAAATTAAGAATGAATTAATCGTTCAAAAATCTCTCTTATCCGAAGCAAGATCTTTAGGTTTAATTAATAGCTCAACAAGAAAGCTTGCAATGGAACAAATAATTTCAAATCCAATGTTTCAAATGGATGGGAGATTTAACGAGGGTATTTATGAAGCTCAAGTAAACTCAAATGGTCATACTAAAGAAAGTTATATAAAACTAATGACCGACTTGGTTGCAACTGAATTATATAGATCGTCCTTATCATCAGAACCTTTTTCTACTGAAAATGAAGTTGCTGAAATAGCATCTCTACTTGAACAAACTGTGAATGTTAACTTCATTAAAATAGACTCAGAAAAACTGAACGCAAGCATAACTAATACTAAAGATGAGCTAGAAGATTTTTATAATGAGAATGAGTTCATGTTTTATTCTGATGAAAAAAGGAAATTTGAGTATATTTTACTTACTCCTGATGACTATAAATCTAAAGTAGTTATTCCAAGTAATTTTATTAATGATAGTTATGATGACTATCTATCAAAAGCTAGTGAAAGAAATCAGATTCGTATTTCTCACATAATGATCGATAAAGTTAACTATGAAAGTGATGGTGATGCTTATAACGCGATACAAGAAATTGAGTCTAAATTGTTAAATGGTGCAAGCTTTGTTGATTTAGCGTCAGAATATAGTGATGATCCTGTTTCAAGGGATAGCGGTGGCGATTTAGAATATTTTTCACCCGACTTCTTCGATGAAAGGTTTGGCGAGGCTATTAAAGATTTAAAATTAAATGATGTTAGTAAAATTGTAGAGCTAGATTCATCATTCCACATTATTAAAGTAACTGAATACCAGGAAGCTGAAATTTTATCTTTTGATGAAATGAAAGATAGTATCACTTCTAATTTAATAGATTCTGAATCTTTAGCACTAATGAAAGATGATTATGATCTTGCATATGATTTAATCGATAGTAATTCTTCTATGACTTCTATATCAAATTCTCTCTCAGCTGAAATTACTGAAACTGATTTTGTTACATTGAATAATTTTAAAGCTGATATTGATGATAGAAGAGTTCAGGAATATATTTTTGCTCCTGAAACACAAATCAATGAGCCTTTTGCAATAGATTTAGATGAAAGCATATTGGTAGTATCTTTAAAAGAGATTGACGAGCCGTATCTAAAAGATCTGGAGACAGTATCTCTTGTTGCTAATGAAATGCTCTCCTCAAACAAAGGCAAAGAAAAACAATCAATGCTTTCTGAAGAAATTAAGCTATCAAAATTAGATAACACTGTTGATGATTTTATATCTGCATATCCATATGTTACGAAAGATAATTTTATTAACATCAACAGATACTCTTCTTTGATGCCTCAAGAAATTATTTCTGAAGTTTTTAAAAAGTCTGAAGGAGACAGCATGACTTTACTTTCAAATAATAACGATACTTATATTGTTGATATTACTAGTGTAAATGAGCCAACGGCTGAAGCGATTGCAGAACTTGCTGAAGAGTACGGCGATTTCTCTAAAGAGTTAATATCAAATAAAATATCAGAAGTTGTTAGCGATGAAGTCTTTAATACTGCTAACGTTAAATTAAATAATATAATTTTTACAAATGAATAAAATACTACTTTCCTTAATATCTCTCACAATCATTATTGGTTGTTCTAAAAATATATCTCCTGTAGATTCTGGTCTTGAAACCCAAACTTTCCATTTTGGTAATGGTTCTGAGCCCCAAGGAATAGATCCTCATATTGTTACAGGAGTTCCTGAGCATCATTTATTGATTGCTTTATGTGAAGGCCTTACAACATCAAACCCAAGGGGAGGGTCTAGCATGCCTGGCGCTGCAGAATCATGGGAAATTAGTGAAGATGGTAGAACCTATACTTTTAAACTACAAAAAAATGGTAAGTGGTCAAACGGTGATCCTGTAACAGCTCAAGATTTTGTATGGTCATGGAAAAGAGTACTTACACCTTCACTTGGTTCTCAGTATCCGGATATGCTTTACTATCTTGTAGGAGCCCAGGAGTATCATACGCATGATAACTCTAGTGGCGATCCCCAGCCATCATTTGATACTGTTGGTGTAAAAGCACTTGATGATTTTACACTTCAAGTCAGCCTTAATAATCCAACTCCTTTCTTCTTAGGCTTACTTAGTCATTACAGTACGTGGCCTGTGCACAAAGAAACAGTTTTAAAACATGGATCAATTGATGATAGAAATGGTCAGTGGACTAGGCCTGGAAATTTTGTTTGTAATGGAGCATTCCAATTAAAATCATGGGAGCTCAATAGTAGAATTATTGTTGAAAAAAATCCAATGTACTGGGATGCAAATACAGTTGGATTAAATGAAATTCATTACTATCCTGTTCAAAATGTTATGACTGAAGATAGAATGTTTAGAGCTGGACAGCTGCACATAACTAGCACACTTCCTTCTCAAAAATGCCCAGTCTATATTGAAGAAAATAATCCAGATCTGAGAATTGATCCTTACATGGGAACATACTTTTACAGATTGAATACTAAACACCCTGTCCTTAGTGATCCCAAGGTTAGAAAGGCATTGGCGTTTTCAATCGATAGAAAACAAATTGTTGATAAGGTAACTAAGTGTGGTCAAATCCCCGCTTATTCATTTACACCTCCTGGTTCAAATGGTTATGAGCCTGACACATCAATTACATTTGATCCAGAATATGCAAAAACATTACTTAAAGAAGCAGGATATGATGAAAATAATCCTTTTCCTGAACTAGAGATATTATTTAATACAAACGAAGATCACAGAAAAATTGCATTAGCAGTCCAACAAATGTGGCAACAGAATTTAGGCGTTCAAATTAAATTAGTTAATCAGGATTGGAAAGTTTATCTCAACAGAGAAATGATTGGAGACTTCGAAGTTTCCAGAGCTGGCTGGATTGGTGATTATGAAGATCCAAATACTTTTCTTGATACTCTTAGACCAAATAGAGGTAATAATAAAACTGGCTGGGCTAATATGGAATATGACATGTTGGTAGAAAAGGCTAACGAAACAAATGATCAAGAAAAAAGGTATGAGCTTTTAAATAAAGCTGAACAAATTCTAATAGATGAGATGCCTATAATTCCTCTTTATACTTACGTTCGCTCGTATCAGCTTTCTTCAGATGTTAAAGGTCATTATCCTAATTACTTAGATCATCATCATCCTAAATATATTTATTTAGAAAGAGATTAAAAAAGCAAATGCTAGCTATTTTTATTAAAAGAGTTCTTATGGCAATTCCAGTTTTACTGGCGGTTGCTACTATGACCTTCTTTTTAATAAAACTTGCTCCTGGTGGCCCTTTTGATGCTGAGAAAGCAGTCTCACCTCAGGTACTTAAAAATTTAAATGCTGTATATAACTTAGATGCATCACAATGGGAGCAATATACAGATTACATGACAGGTGTGGTTCAGGGTGATTTTGGACCTTCTTTCAAATACCCAGGAAGGTCTGTAACTGAAATGATTTCAAGTGGTTTGCCTATTACTTTTGAGTTAGCTATGTATGCAATACTGATTGCACTTGTCATTGGTATTTTATCTGGCGTATTGGCTGCGTTAAAAAGAAATACAATGCTAGATTTTATTCCCATGGCCATAGCGATGATAGGGATTTGTGTTCCTACATTTTTAATGGGTCCTTTATTAGTATTAATATTTGGTATTCAATTAGAGCTTCTTCCAGTTGCAGGATGGGGTCAGCTTTCTGGAGATAAAATACTTCCATCTATTACATTAGGTTTTGCTTATGCGGCTTACATAGCTAGATTAAGTAGGGGAGGAATGCTAGAGGTCCTTAACCAAGACTTTATCAGAACTGCACGAGCTAAGGGGCTAACTGAACGAATGGTTGTTATAAAACATGCAATGCAAGGTGGATTAATTCCAGTTGTTTCATTCCTGGGCCCTGCAATTGCTGGTTTACTAGCAGGATCATTTGTTGTTGAGACTATTTTTCAAATACCAGGTCTTGGAAGGTTTTATGTTGAGGCTGCTTTAAATAGAGACTATACAATGATCCTTGGCACAACAATCTTCTTTTCAGCCATGATTGTATTTTTTAATCTCTTGTCTGATCTAGCTTCATTGTGGCTCAATCCAAGGTCTAGGGATGTTTAATGAGTAAAAATTCTTCATTATGGTCTGATGCTATATACCGCCTAACAAGAAATAAAGCTGCAATGATGGGTGGTGGTATTTTAGTTGCTTTAATAATTAGCGCGCTTTTAGCGCCCTGGATAGCACCATATTCCTATTCTTACCAAGATCTTGATTTAGGCGCATCACCTCCTTCTGCAGAACATCTCCTTGGTACTGATATATTAGGTAGAGATCTTTTGAGTAGAATCCTTTATGGAGCCCGCGTCTCACTATTAGTTGGGTTTGTAGCAACAGGCGTTGCGTTAGTTATTGGAGTGTCTTGGGGAATTATTGCAGGATATTTTGGTGGAAGGGTTGATTCAGTTATGATGAGAATAGTAGACATCTTATATGGTCTTCCTTTTATAATTTTTGTTATTCTGCTTATGGTTATATTTGGCAGTAATCTTTGGCTTTTGTTTGGAGCTATTGGTGCTGTTGAGTGGTTAACAATGTCCAGGATAGTAAGAGGTCAGGTTATAGTTTTGAAAAATCAGGAGTTTGTCCTTGCTGCAAAAGCTATGGGAGTTAGTAACTTTTCAATGTTTAAAAGACATCTCTTACCTAACATCTTAGGACCTATAGCTGTATATGCTACATTAACAATTCCTGCTGTAATGTTACTTGAAAGCTTTCTTAGCTTTCTGGGCCTTGGTATTCAGTCTCCAATGAGTAGCTGGGGAACTCTTATTAAAGATGGTGTTGAATCAATGGAAGAGTTTAGTTGGTTGCTTATATATCCTGGCTTAACATTTACAATCACTCTTTTTGCATTGAATTTCTTTGGCGACGGACTGAGAGATGCTCTTGATCCAAAAACTACAGATAATTAGAAAGCTCTTATTGCAACCTTAATTATTTGCCCTGGCATTAGCTGAGAAGTTTGAAATTCATTAATATCTTTTATGCTTTGAATGCTTACATCAAATAATTCAGATATTTTATATAAATTATCACCTTGTTTTACTGAATAAAGAATTGTTCTCTTCTTAGATTCAATATTCCTATGAATATTTTTATTGCCAATAGTAAGCTGCTGGCCAAGCTGTAGGTATGAAGATTCAGTTAATGAATTTATTCTAAGTAAATCTTTTAGTGGAATACTATATTTTTTTGAGATGTCCCATAGAGTATCTCCCTCGGAAACTATATGCATCTCATAGGGTATAAAGTTATTAGTTTTCATTTTACTCAGTGGAATCAAAAGAGTATCACTTATAGACAATAAGTCACTTTCGATATAATTAATTTCTTTAATAATTCTTACCTCAGTATCATATTTTCTTGAGAGGCTCCAAAGACTATCACCAGGTGAAACAACGTGTGATATCCAATTAATTTGGTTAACGTTCTCAAAAGGGCTTTGTGGATCATCAAGTAAATATGCCTTGTCAATTGGTATATAGAATATACTTTTATCTTTTGGTGCTGACGCCCATTTCGTATATCCTGCATTTAATTTATAAATCAGCTCGGGCTTAATACCTAAATAATCGCTAAGAGTAATAATCTCAACTTGACCAGGTATTTCTACTTTCTGAACAACAGACTCTACTGGAATGTCAGGCAGATCAACTCCATATTTGTCAGCGTTAAATACTATTTCCCTAATTGCTATATATTTAGGAATATATTCTGTTACCTGTTTTGATAGTTTTAATGAAAAAAAATCAGTGTCTAGACCCTGTCTTTTATTTTTTCTTATTTGCCTATCAAGATATGTTGGACCAGCGTTATATGCTGCTAAAGCTAGATAAATATCGTTATCAAACCTTTCAAATAGATACTTAAAATATCCAATTGCTGCATGAGTTGATCTGTATGGATCATGCCTATCTTCAGACCACCACGACTTTTCTAAATTAAAGAGTCTTCCCGTTTTTGGCATGAATTGCCAAAGTCCAACTGCTCCTGAGGGAGATATAGAAAAAGGATCATAATTGCTTTCTATAAAAGGGATAAAAGCAAGCTCCACTGGTAAATTTGCAGCTTCAAGTTCCTGAACTACATAGTAAATAAAGTAATATGATTTATTAAGATATTCATTAAACTTATCAACATCCTTAATATGATTATTCATAAACAGCAATGTTTGATCATTAATCACTATTTCCGAGTCTTGTTGCGATTTATTTAATATATATTCCCAGACATCATTAGGTGCGTCTTCTACCAAAGCCTCATTAATTTCTTTGTTTGTGAGCGGTATATCTTGATTATTGCTAGTTTCAGTTGGAAGAATTTTGCTAGAAGTCTGACAACTAACAAATAAAAATAAAGATAAAATAACTAGAAATTGTCTTTCCATTGCCTTAACGCCTTAAATATTTCATCTTCATGATTTGATGTATTAAATTTCTTAATTACACTATTTTGAACTTCATTAGTCTGACATCTTAAAAAAGGGTTCACTTCTAATTCTAGTTCAAGCGTTGAGGGTAATGTTGGTTTTCCTGTGCTTATTAAATTTTGAACATCATTATATCTTGAAATTAGCTTTTGATTAAGGGGTTCAACCTCTAAAGCAAATTTAAGGTTTGATTGCGTGTATTCATGCCCTGCATATATTTTTGTATTTGTAGGAAGTGACTTAAGTTTCAAAATAGACGAATGCATTTGTTCAAATGTTCCTTCAAAAACTCTACCACAGCCCCCTGAAAATAAAGTATCACCACAGAACAGGATTGGTTCTTCAAACGTCTCACTATAAAAAGCAATGTGGTCTAAAGTATGCCCAGGTATTTCAATAACTTGGAAATCGATTCCAATTACATTAATTAAATCGTCGTTCATTAGTTGTTTATTGATACTGGAAATATTATTTACAGGACCATAGACATCCACATCTTTAAAAAGAAGCATATCTTCAATTCCACCGGTATGATCAAAGTGATGATGCGTTATCAATATTGCTTCAAGGGTTAGGCCATTTTCTTTTAAAAAATTTACTGTTTGATCTGCTTCGCCAGGATCAATGACAATTGACCCTTCATTAGTTGTCACTAACCAAATATAATTATCGTTAAATGCCTTGATGGGCTCAATATTAATCATAAGTGAATTCTAAATTAATTTTATGAAAACAGTAAATATTTATACAGATGGTGCTTGCAGGGGAAATCC
>CAYXZT010000043.1:0-8038 GCA_964469915.1 uncultured Gammaproteobacteria bacterium | reverse complement strand
GATCTACATCCATAGTTAATAATTCATTTGAAAGATCTAATTGAGATGCATGAGGTTTACCTCTGGTAATGTCAATTGATAAACCTTTGGCTTTGATTTCTTCAAAATGAGTTAGAATATTAGACATACAAAGCATATTCTATACGATAAAATTTAATGCTGCGTAAACAATATTAGATATAAGATCAGTATTTATATCTAATTCTTAAAGGTTAGTTATGGGTAGTCTCTTATTTGTCTCAATTCTATTAATAATAGTAATTATCCTATTACTGGTAATTATTTTTCTGAATTTGAAAGAAGATCCATCGAAGTCTTCAAACGAGGAATCTATTAAAGAGATTGATAAAGCCATGGAGCGGCAGCAAATTTCAATTTCTGACCTAACAAGAGGCATTCAATCATTTCAAGATCCATTAGATAAATTGAAAAGATATCTATCTGGCGGAACCCTTGCAGGAAAGTTTGGTGAATGGTCTCTTGAGGCTATAGTTCAAGATATTTTCCCTCCTTCTCAATTTGAAAAAAATGCAGAAGTAATATCAGGATCAGGCAAAAGAGTTGAAATTGTTTTAAAAATGCCAGAAGGGTTGTTACTTCCTATAGATGCTAAATTTCCATCAGGTTTATATGATAATTATTTAGCTGCAATTGAAAATGGTGACGAAAGACTTGTTAAAAAAACCATTGATGATATTAGAAGGCATGTAATCAAAGATGCCACAGATATCAAAGAGAAGTATATTCAAACTGGTACAACCATAGATTTAGGGGTTATGTATATCCCAAGCGAGTCTTTAATGCAGTTAATTGACTCTATTGATAACTTACGAGAGCAAATTTTTAGAGATTCGAGGGTTTTAATTATGGGGCCAAATTCTCTCGCGGCATATTTAATTAGTGTTCATATGGGTTTTAGAACACTGGCTCTAAATGAGCGTGCAAGTGAAATTATGGAAGAGTTTGGAAAGCTTAAGAAGGAGTTTGAAAAATTTGGCAGCTCTACGGATGATTTAATAAAAAAAGCTGACGCCATGCTCAAATCTGTTAATGAGCATGCAACTAGAGAACGCCAAATGGGCAAGGCTATAAAAAATATGGATCAGCTAGATTCTTAAAGATAAAATTTACGCCACATATTTAAGCCAAACAATAGTGACATAGCCCAAAGCAAAAATTCAATTAAGTTTGGGTTGCTGTTATAGCCAAAGAATCCTTTTAAAAATACTCCTATTGAACCTTTATCATGTAGCACATGATTGTAAGTTTTCTTTTCAGGGTTATACGAATACATATTCTTATTCATATCGGGCTCTAAAGTCTTTGTTGGTTTGTAAATATCCCATACCCTATAAATATCTTTATCAGCTGACTTAAACTTATCAATATTACCTGATTTGACTATATATTCTTCTGCCTCATGCGTCCCATATGCGACCATGCCAGCCGCTAAAAAAACAAGAAGTAGTGTTGTATATTTAAAGACATACCTTAAGTTAATTCTTCTGCCTTGGAGAACAATTAAGTAGCCTATTAAAATCGCAAGAACAGCTCCTGCAAGAAAACCAATATAAGAAAATGATCCTGTTATAGAAAAGCTAGAGATTAAAAATACAGCTGTTTCAAAGCCCTCTCTTAGGATTGCAAAAAATACTACAAAGAACACACCCCAGGATGAAAGCTCTATTGCACCAAGAGTTTTACCCTCAAGCTCTTTCCTGTCACTTACATGCTTTGAGAGCCAAAAAATAACGTACCAAATTAATATAGCTGTTAAATATAAAAATATGGCCTCAAATAAAGCAGCTGTAGAATCATTGCCAAGAGAATTTTTGGCGCTTAAGACAACATATCCGACCATGATACTCGCCGCAACAGCAGCAGCAACGCCAATCCATAGCTTTAACAGATGGCTTTTCTGATTAGATTTCTCAAGAATTAAATAAATAATACCAACAACTAAAGATGCTTCTAACACCTCTCTAAATGTAATAATAAATTCACTCATTTTAAATGACTCCGTATATTTCTAGATGAGAATGATTCTTATTTAAATTGTAGCTAAATTTTCTTAAAATATGAAGTCTATTTTTTATTGTGACTAGGCTTTTGGTTTGTAAGCTGAGACAATAAGACATGAAAAAAGTCGCCGTTATTGGAGCTGGAATTGCAGGAACAACAACTGCATATGCTCTTCTTAAAAAAGGCTATAGCGTAACAATCATAGACTCAAGGCGCTATCCAGCTATGGCAACCAGTTATGCTAACGGTGGCCAGCTAAGCGCAAGTAATGCTGAAACATGGAATACTCCAAAAAATGTTATGAATGGTATGAAATGGATGTTTAAGCCGGATGCTCCTTTACTATTCAATCCTAGTCCTGAAATTCAAAAGTACAAATGGATGATGGGTTTCTTATGGGCAACCATAAAAGGAGAACACAAAAAAAACACCCTAGAAACCATCGATATGGCAAAAAAAGCAAGGGAAGTTTATTTCAAAATTGCTGATGAAGAAGGTATAGAATTTGAACTTCTTAAAAAAGGTATTTTACGATTTTATGATTCAGAAAAAGAATTTAAGCTAGATCAAGCAAAAACTTCATGGCTAGATCAAGAGGGAATGGAATGGGACACCCTCACAACAGAAGAAGTTAAAGAGCTGGAGCCAGCTTTTAAAAATAATGCTAACTACGAAAAAATAGTTGGAGGCATTTATACAAAATCTGATGCTAGTGGTGACATACATAAGTTCTGTACCAATCTTGAAAAAGTATTAGTTGATAAATATTCAGCCATACTTCAACTTAATACGACTGTTGAGTATATAACTAGGCAAAAGAATGAATTAGTAGTGACTATGCGCAAAGAAAATGAGGTAATGAATGAATCATTTGATAATGTAGTTATTTGTGCTGGTGTTGGAACTCAAGGTTTTGCAAATAGGCTTGGAGACAAAATGAATATATACCCTGTAAAGGGTTACAGTATAACGATTGATCTTAAGGATGACCTTTCAAAAAATTGCGCTCCATCAGTTTCTCTTATTGATCAGCCTGTAAAAATAGTTGCCAGCAGACTTGGAGACAGATTTAGGGTTGCTGGTACTGCTGAGCTTGCTGGTATTAATACAGATATTCGTCAAAATAGGATAAGACCCCTCTTAGACTGGGTAGAAAAATATTTTCCTAACGTCAGTACAGAGACCTATACTCCTTGGGCAGGGTTAAGGCCTATGACTCCAAATATGATGCCTATAACATCGGAAAGTAAAATGAAAGGTGTCTTCTATCATGCTGGTCATGGCCACCTTGGTTGGACCTTAAGCGCAGAAACCGCTAATCAAGTTGTGCGAAAGCTCGAAAGCAAAACTTAAGGTAGCTCTATAACTTCCCAGTTATTCTTAATACTTAGATTCCTTAACTGATCGTCAGGATTAACTGCTATTGGCACTCCAACTTCACTAAGCAAAGGAAGATCATTTATTGAGTCAGAATAAAATATCGCATCTTTAAAGTCTTTTATATTGTTTTGAGCAGCCCACTCCTCTACTTTTGTAAGCTTGCCTTGTCCCAATGCAGGTCGACCATAAACCTTCCCCGTATAAACCCCATCAATAATTTCTACCTCAGTTGCAACAATATTTTCAAAACCTAATCTCCTGGCAATTGGCTCTACTAATACAGAATTTGTTGCGGATGCTAAAAGCATAATGTCATTATCATGATGATGGTTATGCAATAGCCTTAAGGCATAGATATTTATCATTGGCTCTATAACAGTGCTCAAAAATTTTGATAGAAGCTCTTCTAGATCAAATGGGGTTTTACCCTTCATAGTTGAAAGAGCAAATTCTGCCCACTCATCATAATCTAAATTTCCTTCATAATATTGATCATAAAAATATTGGTTTCTTTTCTCATATTCATGCTTATCAACATAATTTTCGTTTATTAAAAAATTAATCCATGAATAATCAGAATCTCCATTAAGAATGGTATTATCTAAATCAAATATTACTAATTTTCTTTTCATAAATACTTACTCATATAATGATTCTTGAACCAGGATACAGATTAAACGTTGGCTTAATTATAATTAATGATAAAGGGAAATTGCTTCTATGCAAAAGAAAAGGAACAAATAACTGGCAATTTCCTCAGGGCGGCATTGATGAGGGAGAGACTCCACTAGAGGCTGCTAAAAGAGAGCTGTTTGAGGAGGTGGGCATACATTCAAAGTCAGTGGCGCTAATTAGCTCATCAAGAAATTGGTATAAGTACGATATCCCCAAGCAGCAGAGAAAAGAACATTTCTTAAAGAGAAGGATAAAAGGTCAAATGCAAAAGTGGTATATGTTTAAATTAAAAAATAGTGTGGGCATTAGCTTTGAACATGATCCTGACAACGAATTTGATGACTTTAAATGGGTTTCATACTGGTATCCAATGTTTAAAATTATTTTCTTCAAAAAAGATGTTTATAGAAAAGTTTTAGGTGATATGAGGTATGCCTACTTTGATAAAGGCCTTCTATGATTGAGGAAATGCTAATTTTTATTTCACTTGGTGTATTTTCAGGCTTACTAGCTGGCTTATTCGGAATTGGAGGTGGTACTTTAATTGTTCCTGTTTTAATTGCTTGTTTCTTTGGAATGGGATTTGAAGAGAATATTATTGTTCATTTAGCTTTAGGAACATCTATGGCTTGTATAATTTTTACTGGTATGGCATCTGCTAATGCTCATAGAAAAAAGAATGCAATTGATTTTAAAATAATGAAGCCGGTTGTTATTGGTATCATCTTAGGATCATTTTTGGGAGCAGGCTTTGCTCTTCAGGTTGCAGGACCAATACTAAAAATTATTATTGGCTTGTTTGCATTATTTGTTGCCATTCAAATAGGCTTTGAGATCGAGCTTCACAAAAAACGTATTGCTAATAAAAAATCAACATCCTATATTGCAGGATCCATTATTGGATTTTTATCATCGATTCTAGGAATTGGCGGAGGTATATTTTCCGTATCCTACTTTAAAAGTTCTGGCCTAAACCTAACCACATGTATTGGCACATCAGCTGCGTGTGGAGTACCCATAGCTATCTTTGCATCTCTTGGATATGTATTAATGGGTATTAACAATTCTATATTACCAAGTATGAGTTTAGGTTATGTATACCTTCCTGCTGTTCTAGGAGTCTCAATATCAAGCGTTGTTACTGCAGGTTATGGCGCAAGGATTGCACATTTTATTTCAGAAAAATTACTTAAAAATTTATTAATTTCTTTGATGCTAATCATTTCGATATATATGATAGCTTTATGATTATTGAATTATCAGATTTTTTTAATAACCCAAGTCTTATAGAAATAGGCCCACTAAAAATTCAATACTATGCAGCAACTTGGCTCCTATCAGCGTACTTAATTTATCTATTTTTGAAGTCCAATAGAATTATTGCTGAGATCAATCTTTCATCTGAAAAAGTAAATGATTTGGTTTTTTTGTATGGGCTCTTTTTTGGTGCTATGTGCGGCGGAAGAGTTGGCTATATGTTGTTCTATGGAACTGAACAATTAGTTAATAATCCAATTTCTTTGTTTTATGTATGGCAAGGTGGTTTAAGTTTCCACGGTGGCCTTATTGGTGTGGTAATTAGTATTGTTATGTTTTGTAGAAAATATGAAGTGAAATTTTTGAGACTGATGGACGCTGTTGCTTTAGCTATGCCAATTGGTCTTGGGCTAGTAAGAATTGGTAATTTCTTAAATGGTGAGTTGTATGGAAAGCCTACAAATGGTGAATGGGGCTTTATCTTCCCTACTGATCCATATGGGTACTTGAGGCACCCTTCTCAACTATATGAAAGTTTGGGTGAGGGTTTAGTATTATTTTTAATGCTGCTTTTTTTAAGCAGGTTCCATAAGACACATGGAGTTGTTTGTTCATCATTTCTTATACTTTATGGATCAATACGATTTATAATTGAATTCTTTAGACAGCCTGATGCTCACATTGGATATGTGGCACTAGAATCTTTAAGTATGGGTCAGTTATTATGCATACCAATGATACTTATAGGGTTTATTTTGCTGTCCTACTCTAGGAGAAATGCATGAAGTCATATTTAGACCTTCTTCAATACATATTAGATAATGGAGATGAAAAAGACGATAGAACAAATACTGGTACGATCTCTTCTTTTGGACATCAACTGGACTTTGATTTAGAAGAGGGCTTCCCAGCAGTTACAACTAAATCGCTTGCCTGGAAGGGCGTTGTTTCAGAACTTCTGTGGTTTTTAGAAGGGTCAAGTGATGAAAGAAGGCTGGCAGAGATTAGATTCAATAAAAAAAGGGATGAGCTTACTGATTTAAATAAGTATTCAACTATATGGACAGATAATGCTGACAATCAAGGAGTTGCACTTGGTTATGAAAATACAGAATTAAAGAAAGAGCTTGGGCCTGTATATGGTGTGCAATGGAGAAATTGGGGTGGGTTTGACCAAATAAAAGATTTACTTAATAACATTGAGAAGAACCCCAACGGCAGAAGGCATATTCTTTCAGCATGGAACGTCGGTAGAATCAATGAGATGGCGCTTCCTCCCTGTCATGTTATGTCACAGTTTTATGTAAGTAATGGCACTATAAGTTGCCATATGTATCAAAGAAGTGCTGATATGTTTTTAGGTGTGCCATTCAATATTGCCAGCTATGCCCTTCTGCTTAGTATATTCGGCAAGATACTTAAACTTCAACCTAAGCGTTTTGTTCATTCATTTGGTGATGCCCATATTTATATGAATTCCGTTGAGCAAGTCAAAGAACAAATCGCAAGAGATCCATTGCCTCTTCCAAAACTATCTTTACCTAATATAAAGTCGCTTGAAGATATTCATAATTACTCCATAGACGAATTTAAGTTAGAGAACTATAAACATCACCCTGCAATTAAAGCAAAAATGGCGGTCTAAATGAAAATAATATCTCACCTTGTAGCTGTTTCTAATAATGGCGTAATTGGCGTAGACAATGATTTGCCTTGGAATCTGAAAGCAGATTTAGCTCATTTTAGAGAATATACACTCAATAAAACTATTGTGATGGGCCGTAAAACTTTTGAGTCCATTGGCAGACCATTACCAAAAAGAACAAACTATGTTGTATCAAGAACAATTGAAAGTATTCCTGGAGCGCATGTTTTTAAAAGCCTTGATGATGCATTTAAGAACGCTGAAAGTAATTCTGATGAAGCTGATAGTGAGTTAGTAATAATTGGTGGCGGATATTTGTTTAGGGATACTATAGATACTTTTAATAAATTATTAATTACAAGAGTGGACTGTGATATTGAGGGTGATGTGTTTTATCCAGAGCTAGATTTATCCAAGTGGAATCTTCTAAACACAGAATCCTTTAACAAAGATCATGAAAATGATTACAATTTTAAAATAGAAGAATACTCTAGATTATGATTGACTCTGAATGTACTCTCTTCTTAGGGCAAGATTTTTTACTCTTACCTCTTCATTTTCAGTATATTTAATCCAGTTATTTGCCTGTTTTTTGATTTTTTTATCGTCATCTCTTGCGGCAATCCTAAATTGTTTCTTCGCGCTATCAAATTCTTGTAGTTCATAATATGCTTGACCAAGCGTTAAGTAGACTTGAGATATTTTCTTTATTTTTCCCTTGTCCAATCCTTTTTTGATTGCATCAACAGCTAACTCAACTCTATCTTCTGATAAATATAAGTTCCCTAACAACACATAAGACTTACCCTCTTTCGACATCTTTGCAGCTCTTTCTAAAACAGGAATAGCTTTGTCTATTTCTTGTGCCATTCTCCATGAATCAGCTAAGAGCTTGAGGTTTTTTTCGTTATTTCTTACAACAGGCCCAGTTTTTTCAACCTTAGTCTCTTCTTTTGTAACTTTATCTATAACAGTTTCAGTTCTAGTTACAATTTTCTTTTGACCAGAAACAAGAACTTCAGCAGCCCAATAAGGGTTCTGATTTAAAAGAAGTAATTG
>CAYXZT010000042.1:0-8055 GCA_964469915.1 uncultured Gammaproteobacteria bacterium | reverse complement strand
GCCCATTTCAGTTAAAGAGTATTCAACTTTTGGAGGCACAACTTCATAAACTTTTCTGTTTATTATTTGATCTCTTTCTAATTCACGCAACTGCTTAGTAAGCATCTGCTGTGTGATTGGTGAAAGCACTTTTTTTAACTCGCCGAATCTTGTTGGGCCTTTCATTAAATTATAGATTATTGCTATCTTCCATTTACCCCCAATAAGTTTAAGCGAGTTCGTTATTGGACAGTCAGTTTTATGCATTGCTTACTTGTGAGGATTAACCAAATACTTTTCACCAGTCGCTTGCTTTGCATAGAGTTTAACAATTTCTGGTTGAAGCATTTCTTCAAAGGAAATCTCTTGGACATATTTACTAGCAAAAGTAGTTTTTATTTCTGAAGCCACTCTTTCTCTCATTTGCTGGAACCTCTCCATTCCAATTTTTCCTATCATTGGAGTTAATAGCCATCCACCAAGACCCCATGACATTCCAAATGCTCTCTTAAGAAGAGTTGGTTGTCTGTCTAGGCCACCATAAATATAAACCTGTTTATAAGTGTCAGACCCATATCTACTATATTCCTTAGCAGTTGAATTAGCTGCTACTTCCATCGCAGATAGTATTTGACCAGGTAATTCACCATTATTACCTCCACCAGTAGCATCAAAACCTAACGTAGCACCTGTTTCTATTAATGCTTTTACTAGGTCTTTCATGAAATCTGGATCACTAGTATTACAAACATACTCAGCTCCAAGACTTTTTAAAAGGTCAACTTGTTCTTGTTTTCTGACAATATTTACGAGAGGTACTGAGTCAGCTTTACATATTTTTACTAACATTTGACCTAAGTTTGAAGCTGCTGCTGTATGAACAAGAGCTGTATGATTTTCCATTTTCATAGTTTCAACAAAAGCTAATGCTGTTAAGGGATTTACAAATGAAGATGCAGCCTCTGCTGCTGATGTGCCATCTTCCATAACTAAGCAGCTCATAGCTGGAACACATCTATATTGAGAATACATTGCTCCACCAGCAAGTCCAACTGTTTTACCTATAAGCTCTTTTGCATTTGCACCTGCATCAACAACAACGCCACTGCCTTCGTTGCCAACTTGCATTGACTCATTCAATCTTGGCTTCATTGCCCCCATCATTGCAGGATGTATCTTAATAGTTGTTACAGTTTCATCGCCTGATCCTGTTGTGCTAATAGTATCCATATCTGCAGCAAAACTTAACAACAATGCTAGATCTGAGGGGTTGATTGGAGATGCTCCTACTTTAATTAAAACTTCATAATCCGAGGGGACTGGCATTTCTGATGCTGCAATAGAAAGTTGGACATTTCCCTCACTTGTTACTATTGATCTGATTTCTTTTGAATAATGTTCTGACATAATTTTCCCCTTATAAAATGTAATTTATGTGATCATCGGCATAATAGTCTATGGAATGATAATGACAAGTAGTCAATTTAATCATACTAGTATATAAGTTCATACCATTAAATGAAAAGCTGCTTAATAATTTGGGAATGATATAAATCTTAAAGGTGTTACAATTTTTTGATAATTAATAATCAAAAGGATTGTATGAAAGATAATAAAGCGCCGAGTAAAAACTATAGAGCTTTTGCTTTAGTTTTATTAACTGTAGTTTATGGATTTAATTTTATCGATCGTCAGATTGTTGGTATTTTAGCTCCATTTATTCAAGAAGATTTAGGCCTTACTAATACACAATTAGGTTTATTAATAGGCTTTGCCTTTGCTTTATTTTATACAGTAATTGCAATACCTATTGCATGGCTTGCTGATAGATACAACAGAGTTAATATCCTATCTATAGCTTTAGCTACTTGGAGCGGCTTCACTGCATTAACTGGAATGGCTACAAATTTTTTACAAATTGGTTTAGCTAGAATGGGTGTTGGTATTGGTGAGGCAGGTGGAAGTCCTCCCTCTCATTCAATCATATCTGATATGTATCCAAAAGAAGAAAGAGCTGGCGCTCTTGGAGTTTATGCGATGGGTATTCCTTTTGGGATTATGGCAGCTTATTTTGCAACAGCATCTCTTATGGGATCTGGTGGTGACGTTGACTGGAGAAGAATTTTCATATTCTTAGGTTTAACCGGTATAGCTTTGGCAGGAATAGTAAGACTTACATTAAGAGAGCCAGTAAGAGGAGCAATGGAGCTTGAAGGCGATACACAAATTGCCAAACTCCCTTTTATAGAATCCTTACAATCTTTGCTTAAAATACCAGCTTGGTGGGCAATGTGTTTTGGTATTGCATTTGGTTCTTTCGTATCCTATGCATCATCAGCATTCCAAACTAAATTTCTTATCGCATTAGATCCATCATTTGATTTCAAAACAATGGTAATACTATTGGGTGTAATGAATGGAACCACTTATGCTGGTGGAGCATTTTTTGGTGCCAGACTAGCTGACAAATGGGGCGCAAGAAATATCAGAGCTTATGGATGGCTTCCTGCAATTGCAATGTCTGTTACCTTGCCGCTTGGTGTATGGAGCTATTGGGTTCATTCAGTTGAAGCCAATTTAATACTTTCAACTATTTATCTCTTATTTATAGGTATTTACTTGGGGCCAAGTTTTGCTATTGCACAAACTCTTGCTCCCATCAATATGAGAGCTATGTCTACTGCTTTATTTTTCTTTATTTTAAACATGGTTGCATTGGGTGGAGGGCCAACTTTTGCAGGATGGCTCATTGATGTATATAAAGACACTTACTCTGATTTAGATGCAATGAGGATGGCCATGACAGTTACTCATCTTGTATTTATCCCAGCCTTAGTAAGCTTTCTTATTGTTTCAAGAATTCTTCCTCGTGACTGGAAACTTGCAGAGAAGCGAAATAAAGAACTTGCTTCAAGTGAATGATATATAAAGTTTTAACACTAAATGAGTGGAAGATAGCAAAGGAAACAGGGGTAATAATTACCAATGTTGATAAAAACGATGGTTTTGTCCATTTGTCTACTGCAAGGCAACTAAACGCCACTCTTTCAATGTATTTTCAGGATTCAAGCAAGGTAATGCTTCTTGAAGTGAGCCATAATAAAGTAAAAAAAATACTAAAATATGAGCCAACTAACTCAGGTAGCTCAAGAAAAGGCTTTTTCTATCATCTATATGGTGATTTACTAATTGAATATGTTTCCAAATTTTGGCTTCTAGAAAGAGGTGCTTTTAACATTCCAGATGAGATATTAATTCAAGCTGAAGCGGATGATTTCAAAGAGTGAAGAACGTGATTTACTCAGATAAATTTTTAAAGAATATTCTTGAAGATACAAAATCCATAGCTGTTGTTGGAGCAAGCGCAAAACCTTATCGT
The DNA here is from genome assembly GCA_964469915.1 of uncultured Gammaproteobacteria bacterium. GTDB lineage: Bacteria > Pseudomonadota > Gammaproteobacteria > Magnimaribacterales > D2472 > SCGC-AAA076-P13. The sequence goes on along the minus strand of CAYXZT010000042.1, from coordinate 4,697 downwards.
GATAGTTATAAGGTTATAGCCGCTTTAATTAAACATGGATATATTGTTTATCCGGTTAATCCAAATGAAGTAGGTAATAAAATTCTTGGATTGGAATGCTTCCCAGACTTAAATTCTATTAAAGAAGAAATCGATATGGTTGATATTTTTAGATCTAAAGATGCAGTTTTAGAAATAACCAATGAATCTATTAATATAGGGGCAAAAATAATATGGATGCAACTTGATATCATTCATATGGAGGCTGCTGAATTAGCTAAAAAAAATGGGCTTAGTGTTGTAATGAATAGATGTCCAAAAATAGAACTGGAAAAGCCTTATTGGACTAGTAAATAAAAATATCTTTTAATAGAACTTATATGAAAAATGGTGCAGAAATTTTAAACAAAGATAAAAGCTCTAATGGAATTTTACGTTTGGTTATGAATGACATAGCAACGAGCAATTCTTTATCTGAAAATATGATGAAATCTCTATTGGATTCTATTAATAATGCTTCAGAAGATAAAGATATTAAAGTTATTGTAATAGCTTCATCTGGAGGTATATTTTGCTCAGGACATAACCTAAAAGAAATCAATAGTGCCAGAAATGACGATGATGAGGGTAGCGCTTATTATCAATTATTATTTAATCAATGCTCAATGCTTATGCAGTCAATTGTTAATTGCCCCAAACCTGTTATTGCTGAAATTGATGGTATTGCAACTGCAGCTGGATGTCAGTTAGTAGCATCATGTGATTTAGCCATAGCATCCAATGAATCAAAGTTTGCAACCCCAGGGGTCAATATTGGTCTCTTTTGCTCAACCCCAATGGTTGCTCTTTCAAGGAATGTTTCTAACAAGAATGCTATGAAAATGCTATTGACTGGTGAAATGATCACAGCAAAAGAAGCAACGAATATAGGACTTATCAACAGTAATGTTAAGAAAGACATTGTGAAGAAAGAAGTATTAGATCTAGCATCTAGTATTGCTAGTAAATCAATGATTACAGTCTCAACAGGAAAAAAGGCCTTTTATGTTCAATCCGAGATGAATCTTTCAGATGCATATTTATATACTTCAGGTGTTATGAAAGATAATCTATTAAGATCTGATGCAAAAGAGGGAATATCTGCTTTTCTTGAAAAAAGAAATCCTAATTGGGATGAATCAGAAGATTTAGATTCATGAGAGATTCTCAATCCAATGATTCATATGGAAGAGTCATGCTCAGTATTGAAGGAACAACTCTTCTACCTCATGAGAAAGATTTAATTAGCAATCCTCATGTAGGAGGCATTATTTTTTTTACAAGAAATTTTATTTCTAGAGAGCAAATTAATGGTTTATGTGATGAAGTTTTTTCAATCAAAAGAAATATTGTTATAGCAGTTGATCAAGAGGGTGGAAGAGTTCAAAGATTCAATGAAGCATTTTCTAAATTGCCATCTATGCAGCAGCTTGGAGACTATGCAGTAAAGAATAATAATTATGGAATTTGTAATGATGTGGGTTGGTTGATGTCTTCAGAATTGCTTGCTTCAGGCATTGATATAAGTTTTGCACCAGTTTTAGATGTTGATAGAGATACAAGCAGCATAATTGGTGACAGGGCATTTTCAGATGACTCCAGTCTAGTAATAAAATTGGCCAAACATTTCATTGATGGCATGAATGCAGCTGGCATGCAAGCAACAGGAAAACATTTCCCAGGTCATGGTGGCATTTTTGAAGATAGCCATATTACTGAACCAACAGATAGTAGAAGTTATTCAGATTTATTCAATAAAGATATAAGACCTTTTATAGATTTAAAAGATAATCTAGCAGCTGTTATGAGTGCTCATATTGTATTCCCAGAAGTTGATGATGTATCTGTTGGCTTTTCTTCAAAATGGTTAAAAGATATCCTTAGACAAGAAATTAATTTCAATGGCGTTGTATTTAGTGACGACCTTTCGATGAAAGGGTGTGGTGCTGAAAGTTTCTCTGTTAAATCAATGAAATCTATAGAAGCTGGCTGTGACATGGTATTGATATGTAATGACTTTGATGGTGCTTCTGAGGCAGTTAACTTTTTTACAAAAGAAAATATTAGCTTTAGTAAAAAAATTGGAAATATGAAGAAAATTAAATCACCAATTTGGAATGATTTAATTAACAATGAAAAGAGGTTGAAAACAATCGAAGTTATAAAAAAGATAGGAGTTTAGTTTTATGAGAAGAGTGGTCACAGGGCATGATGAAGAAGGTAAATCTATAGTTGTCTTAGATGGCCCTCCAGCAAAATCTATTGGAGAAGATGTTGGTGGCTTATTTGAATTATGGAACACCGATGGCAATTTAATCAACACAAAAGATCGAATAGATAGGGCAGATGATGAGATTCTATTATCTCCTCCTAAGAACGGTTCTAAGTTTAGGTACTTTCAAATAAACCCAACCCCAGAAGGAGTTCCAATGGATGTTTTGCAAAATATGGCAGCAGATGCTTTTGAAAAAATTGGTGCCTCCCACCATAGGATTGATACTAGCAAACACCCTGCCATGCATAAGACAGATACAATTGATTATATTATTCTGTTAGAGGGAGACGTTACTCTTATACTTGATAAAGAAGAGGTTGTTATAAAACCTCATGATGTTGTAGTTCAAAGAGGAACCAATCATGCATGGGTAAATAATGGAAATAATCCAGCTCTCTTAATCGCAGTATTAATTGATAGTGATTTGGAATAATCTAAAAATGCACTGATCCATTTTCTATTTCTTGATAAGTTTCGTTATTTAGCTGAATATATGAATTCGTTCCAGGCATTTTAATAAATACTTTATCATTATTAACTTTATCAAGATGGTATGCTTCATCCCTTAATTCATTCTTCTTAAGTTTAAATGTTCCAGTTGTTTCTAGTTCCTCAATTATTCTTACAAAAACTGGTCTTGCGTAACTAGGTAGGGTATCACTCATATATTCTGCAAAACCTTCCCAATCAAATTCATTCAAGTCACAATTAAAGGCAACCATTCCCGCTCTACCTTCAGTATTAGGTATTTGAACACCATAGACATTTGCCATATTTACCTGACTATACTGATTTATTATTTCTGCTACTTCGTTGGTAGATACATTTTCAGATTTCCACCTAAAAGTATCTCCAATTCTGTCTACAAATTGGTAGTGCTTTTGACCAACAGAAAATCCGACGTCCATAGTTTTGATTAGATCTCCACTATTAAACCAAGCATCACCTTCTTCTAATACATTTCTGAGTATCTTCTTTTCTGATTCCTTTTTGTCCGTATAACCGTTATAAGGTGAGTCAGGCGAGATATATACTGCAAGCAGTCCTGGCGTTTCATCTTCTGCTTCAATACAGAAACCGTCATCACTTTTAATTAATTCATCATTTGCGACGTCATACTTAAGCAAAATAACTTTTGCATTAGTCATACCAATCGTTTTATCTTTATTAAGGCCATTCATAAACATGCAAGCACCTTCACTGGCACCATATATTTCGCATATTCTTTCAACACCAAATCTTTCTCTAAAACTATCCCATAAATCAGGCCTTAATCCGTTACCAACCATTGCTCTGATTGAGTTATTTTTTTCTTCTTCACATGGCTCCTGAAAGCTAAGATATCTACAAAGTTCACCGACATATATAAAAGTAGTAGTTTGATATTTTTGTACTTCTTTCCAAAATAATGAAGCTGAAAACTTACGTCTCACAAAAACCGATGCCCCAGTACTAATTACAGCAGCAAGACCTAGCATTAAGCCAGTAGAGTGGTAGAGTGGCAGGCAATTATAAAGGCGATCTTCAGAAGTCATTCTATAACCAGTGTTACTAATATTAAATGATGCAGCAACAATCTTTGCATTAGGAAAAATTGCAGCTTTTGGAACACCTGTTGTGCCAGATGTAAAAATATAAAAAGCGGTATCTTTTGCAGTAACTTTATCTGTCTCAACTAAATTTTTATTTTTAGAATAGTCTAAACTACTTCTTAAGTTTGTTGCCCAGTCTGGTGTTTGAACTGCTTTAGAATCCTCAACCCAATAAATATCATTTTTATCTTTAATATTAATATCATTTAAAACTTCTGATAACTCTTCTGTAAGCTCTTCACCTACAATACATTTTTTTGAATCTGAGCTATTTATACAATGTATTAAAGGAGCTCCAGTAAGACTATTATTTATTAGGACTCCAATAGCACCAATCTTATTTAAAGCTAACAAAGAAATGACATAATCAGTTCTATTTTGCATAAATAAAACTACTCGATCCTGATGCTCTATACCTTCCCTTGAAAGAAAGCTTGCCAGAACATTAGCTGATTTATTAGCTTCATCATAGGTTAGCTCGTCATCTTCAAATATTATGAAATTTTTATCAGCATATTCTTCTACACTTTTTTGAAAACTATGTGCCAATGACGCCGCCTCATCAGGTAGAGGAAATTTATATTTAAGTACTGGAATAATTTGCTTAAATTCACCAAGTACCCTAAAAAATTCTTTTACCCTAGCTAACATTAGATTTCCCCCTAATAGAAATTGATATTAATATTACTCTAATTTTAGCATGATGCATATTGTGTATATATGCTCGAAATATAAATTTATTTGTGCGAAAATGCAGAAATGGATTGGAGTAACTTAGAGTATTTTTTATCAGTGGCCAGAGAAGGCTCTCT
>CAYXZT010000041.1:0-8835 GCA_964469915.1 uncultured Gammaproteobacteria bacterium | reverse complement strand
AATCTTGGCATGCGCTTCGGAGTCCAGTAGAAACGTCGAACCCTGTTCGCCCCCAGAGGGAGTATGATTATACAGTATTACTTGAAATTTTTAGCAGGATAGCTATTGTTTTTTGGCATTCTTAAGAATTCTTCCTTGATCTCTTTCCCAGTCTCTTTTCTTAATATCTTGTCTTTGATCTCTTACTTTCTTTCCTTTACCAGTGGCAATATCACATTTAATATGATTATCCTTCCAATACATTGAAGTCATAATTACTGTTAGGCCCTTTTCATTTTTTAGTTTTTGGAGCTCTGATATCTCCTTTTTTTTCAATAAAAGCTTTCTTGTTCTAAGTGGATCAACATTAAAATCTTTTAAAGAAGCTGGTGGATCTATTTTTATACCAAATAACCATGCTTCATCTTTTTTGAAAGTGACATAGCTGTTTTTTACATCAATCTTTCCATTTCTAAGAGATTTTACTTCCCAACCCTCCAAAACCAGTCCAGCCTGATATGTATTGCCAAGAATAAAGTTCCTTGATGCAGTTTTATTCTTTACAATTAAAGCAGGCTTATCTTTTGACATATCTTTATTATGTCCTTAGATGTTTACAGTGCAAGAAAAAAATTAAATTTAAATGAATATCGATTACATAAAAGCAACTTTTGGATATATTGGGTTTATTCCCTTCGCTATTTTAGGGATTATTCCATGGATACTTGGGGGAGCTATTTCATATTCGGCGATTGTTTTTCAAATTGCTTATGGGGCGATTATTCTTACATTTTTAGGTGGCATGTCATGGGGCTGGAGGGATAACCAAGAAAATCAAAAAATAAATCTATCAATTGGAATTATTTATAGTTTGATAGGGTGCTTGTTATTAATTCTCGCATATTTTGATTTTATATTGAGCGCATTATTAATATCAGTAATTAGCTTTCAATCCTTTTATTATTTTGAAAAATCAACGCAAGATTTTGAAAAACGAAGTGAAGACTATCAAAATTTTAGAAAAATGTTATCGCTGTTGGTCTCCATAAGTTTTCTGATATCATCAGCATATTGGATCAACCCTTATAGTAACCCTTTAAATTTTTAAATACTTATGCAAATAGAAAAACAACTTAAATCACATGGTGCTTGGATTGGTAAATGGACTTTTATTCTTGCGGCTACTGGGTCTGCTGTTGGCCTAGGAAATATTTGGGGCTTTCCATACAAAGCTGGTACTAATGGTGGTGGTGCTTTTGTATTAATTTATTTGGCTTGTATTTTAGCTATTGGCCTACCCATAATGATCAGTGAGGTTGTTATTGGGAGAAGAGCAGGCAATAGCCCAGTAAATGCAATGAGAAGAATTGCTATTGATTCAAATACAACACCATTGTGGCGTTTTGTAGGTTGGAGTGGAATATTTGCTGGTGTTCTTATCTTATCTTTTTATAGTGTTATAGCTGGTATTTGCTTAAATTATATTTTTATTTCAGCAACTTCAACAGGATTAATAAGCTCTACAGAGCAATTCGCAAATGTAATTTCATCGCCATTAAATTTACTCATATGGCATACAATTTTTATGACTTTGACTGCACTTATTGTTTCAGCTGGTATAAAAGATGGTATTGGCAGAATGGTAAAAATACTAATGCCCATGCTTGGGTTATTAATGATTTTTATGGTTATTTATGCAGTAATTAATGGAGATTTTAGTAAAGCAATGACGTTTTTATTTGCTCCAGATTTTTCAAATGTTACCTCCGATACTTTATTGCAGGCTATGGGACAAGCATTTTTTAGCTTAGGTTTGGGTATGGGTTCTATCATGGCATATGGAGCTTATATGCCTAAAGATCAAAGTATTGTAAGCAATTCATTTACTGTAGCATCTCTTGATACGCTTGTAGCAATAGTTGCTGGTATTGCTATTTTTCCTATCATTTTTGCTTTTAGTCTAGAGCCTAATAGCGGACCTGGTCTTGTATTTGTTTCAATGTTATCTGCTTTTAATCAAATGCAATTTGGTCAAATTGTGGGCCCTTTATTTTTTATATTACTTTCTGTTGCAGCCTTAAGTTCATCGATATCATTACTTGAGCCAGGCGTGGCCTATCTCTCTGAAGAAGGCATATTGACTAGAAAAAGATCTGCTGAAATAATTTCATGCATTGCATGGATTTTAGGTGTTGGCTCAGCTCTAAGCTTTAATGTTTGGTCAGACTTTTATTTAATTTCAGAAAGAAACTTTCTTGATTCAATGGAGTTCATAACAAACCAAATACTCCTTCCATTGGGAGGAATGCTTATAGCTATATTTGTTGGCTGGTTTATGAATAAATCCATGATTAATGATGAAATTGGTTCAATGAATTCAGTGCTATTTTATCTTTGGAGATTTTTCGTAAAATTTATAGCTCCTTTATCAGTTGCTTATATTTTTTACAGACAATTTTTTTAAGCTTTATAGATGAGAAGGAATATTCATTTCGAAAAGATATTAGATGTTGATGAAAAAAAAGCATTGGATGTAGTTTTAAATTTTAAAGATTATTCTGATTTTATTCCTGGATGCTCAGGCTCAAAACTTTTAAAAAGAGAGTTTCCAAAAGAGACAGGAAGACTAGAATTTAATATTTTGGGGAAAGAATATTTTATTGTTTCTGAAAATACAATATCTGATAACTCAATAAAAATAAATCAAACAGAAGGACCTTTCGACTTCTTTGAAGGTGCTTGGATCGTAAAGGCTATAAATGAAAAATCTTGTAATATTAAATTTGATGCTGAGTTTAAATTACCATTTTTGCTCAATGCCATAACATCTCAAGCTCTTATAGATAAGCTTTCATCAACTATAATTGAGTCATTTATTAAAAGAGCAGTATGAAAGTTTTTTTTTCTTATCAGGGCCAAGAAGAAAAGCACTTTCTATCTTTTGAGGTTTCATCAAGCTTGACCGTTGCTGAATTGATTGACTTTGATGAGATACATAAAATTATATCTTCAATTGATCATGAATATAAATTAGCTGTTAATAGTGAGATATTAGATGGTAACTTTAAGCCGTTACCTCATAAATACAGGTTACGAGAAGGTGAAAGAGTCGAGGTACTAAGGCCTTTGGTCCAAGATCCAAAGTCAAGAAGACTAAAAAAAGTTTAGTTAGCCTCTGAGCTATTAACGGTTACCCAGCTTTCAACAAGATTATTCTCATCAAAAAATACTGTTAGTCTTCTTTCAGTGACAATGTCATTACCAATCTGTACAGAATTAATGTAGTCCCATCGTTTATTATGAAAAGGGTCTTTTATGACTGCAGTGCCTAATATAAATTGAACCTGTTCTTTTGTTTGCCCAACCGTTAGCTTTTCAACATCCTCATCTTCAATAATATTTCCTTGAAGGATTGGCACTTTGTAGGGACTTAAATATGAACAAGAACTCATAATAAGTACTGAAGATAAAATAAAGAATGTTCGTGCGAGTTGTTTCATAATATTTTTGGATTATACTTTGTAATATCTATAATGTCTGTTCACTATAAGTAATATGACAATAAAAAATTATTAAAGTTACATAATGGCTAATCAAACTGAAGAACTTAAAAAAGCTGGACTAAAGGCAACCTTGCCCCGAATAAAGATTATGGAAGTTTTAGCTTCAACTGCTCTGCAAGAAGAAGCTCACTTTAGCGCGGAAGATATTTACAGAGAGTTAATCTCACAAAATGAAGATATCGGTCTTGCCACCATCTACAGAGTCTTAACACAATTTGAGTCAGCTGGAATGGTAACAAAGCATCACTTTGAAAATAGCAAAGCTGTTTATGAGATTAATTCAGATGAACATCATGATCATATGGTGGATGTAGATACTGGAAAAGTTCTTGAGTTTCATGATGAAGAACTAGAGCAACTTCAGCATAAAATTGCCAAAAGAAAAGGCTATGAGCTTGTTGATCACAGCATGATTTTGCATGTAAGAAAAATAGAATCTTAAATTCAGTTCAGCCCTTGAACTGGAAATTTAAATCCCAATATAGGTTTCTAATAGGATTTAATTATGGCAAAACAAAAAAAATCAAAAGACATCAATTCTGAGAATCTAGACGCAAAGAATCTAGAAAGCGAGAATCTAGAAACAGAATCTTCTGTTGAAGTCTCGCCTGATGATATTGGTACTCCAACCTATGAAGAGCTTCTTGAAAAAAAAGAGGAGCTAGAGAAGTCAGTGCTGCGAGCCAATGCTGATTTAGACAATGCCTTAAAAAGAACTTTGATAGAGGTTGAAAAAGCACACAAATATGGTGTAGAAAAACTTCTCATAGAGCTATTGCCAGTTATTGACAATTTAGAACATGCGCTTAGTAATGTTGCAGATGATGCAACTGAGGATAAGGAAGGTATTGAGCTTACCTTAAAGTCTTTTGAATCTGCCCTTGATAAATTTGGAATGATACCTATCTATCCACTAAACGAGGAGTTTAATCCAGAAAAGCATGAAGCAGTGACTATGGAGAAAGACGAAGATAAAGAAAATGGCTCGATTGGAAATATTTTTCAGAGAGGGTGGGAATTACACACGAGGGTTGTAAGACCAGCTAGAGTCACAGTTATAAAAAATTAGAGGAAAGACATATGTCAAAAATAATAGGAATCGACTTAGGAACAACTAACAGCTGTGTAGCTGTTATCGAAGGACAGCAACAAAAAGTTATAGAGAATGCTGAGGGTGGAAGAACAACTCCCTCTGTAATTGCCTATACAGATAATGATGAGGTTTTGGTGGGCATGCCTGCAAAAAGACAGGCAGTAACTAATCCAGAAAATACTCTTTATGCTATTAAAAGATTAATAGGTAGAACTTTTGATGACAAAGTTGTCAGCAAGGATGCTGATATGGTTCCATACAAAATTATTAAAGCTGATAATGGTGATGCTTGGGTAGAAGCGGCAAATAAGAAGCTAGCCCCACCACAAGTAGCGGCAGAAATTCTTAAAAAAATGAAAAAGACTGCTGAGGACTACCTTGGACATGAGGTAAAAGAGGCAGTGATAACTGTACCTGCATACTTTAATGACTCACAAAGACAAGCAACTAAAGATGCTGGAAAAATAGCCGGTCTTGATGTAAAAAGAATTATAAATGAGCCTACTGCTGCTGCTCTAGCTTATGGCTTGGACAAGCACAAAGGCGATTCAACTGTTGCAGTTTATGATCTAGGTGGAGGAACATTTGATATTTCAATAATTGAAATATCTGATGTTGATGGTGAGCATCAATTTGAAGTTCTATCAACAAATGGTGATACCTTCCTTGGTGGTGAAGACTTTGATCTAAGACTTATTGATTATTTTGTAGAGCAATTTAAAAATGAATCAGGCTTTGATTTGAAAAGTGATCCGCTTGCACTTCAAAGATTAAAAGAATCTGCTGAAAAGGCTAAAATTGAGCTTTCATCTTCAGAGCAGACAGAAGTGAATCTCCCGTACATTACTGCAGATAGTTCAGGACCAAAACATTTTGTTCACAAAATTACTAGAGCTAAGCTTGAATCGTTAGTTGAAGACTTAGTTGATAAGAGTCTTGAGCCTCTTAAATTAGCACTTAAAGATGCCAAGTTATCTAATTCAGATATCTCTGAAGTATTATTAGTTGGCGGCCAAACGAGAATGCCTCTTGTTCAAAAGAAGGTATCTGAGTTTTTTGGAAAAGAGCCTAGAAAAGATCTAAATCCAGATGAAGCAGTTGCTGTTGGAGCTGCAATTCAGGGGTCTGTTTTATCAGGTGATACAACTGATGTTTTATTGCTTGATGTAACTCCCTTAACTTTAGGAATTGAGACTCTAGGCGGTGTATCCACTCCTGTAATTGAAAAGAATACGACTATACCAACTCAAAAGTCACAAGTTTTTTCTACTGCAGAAGACAACCAAACTGCTGTTACAGTGCATGTCATTCAGGGCGAAAGGACACAAGCTGCTCAAAACAAATCACTTGGGCAATTTAACCTTACTGATATTCCACCTGCTGGAAGAGGAACACCTCAAATTGAAGTATCTTTTGATTTAGATGCTAATGGAATCTTGAATGTGTCAGCAAAAGACAAGAACACTGGCAAAGAGCAATCCATAGTTATAAAAGCTTCAAGTGGTTTATCTGACGAAGATATTGAAAATATGGTTAAGGATGCAGAAGCCAATGCAGAAGATGATAAGAAATTTGAAGAATTGGTTAAAACAAAAAATAATGCAGATATGCTTGTTCATGCAACACGTAAAACCATAGATGAGTCAGGAGACAAATTAACTGATGATGAAAAATCACAGGTTGAAGCTTCTGTAGTTGCATTAGAAGAGGCAATCGCATCAGAAAATACAGACTCAATAGAATCAGCAACCAAAGATCTCAATGATGTTCTTACTCCATTAACTCAAAAGCTTTATGCGCAAGATGCTGATGCTACAGCATCGGCTGATGAGGGTGATAATACTCAGGATAGTGAAGATCAAAATACAGTTGATGCTGAATACGAAGAAGTAAAAGAAGAAGATAAGTAACAAATAACTATGTCAAAGAGAGACTACTACGAAACACTTGAAGTCTCTCGAGACGCTTCTGCTGCTGAGTTAAAAAAAGCTTTCAAAAAGAAAGCTATGAAATTCCATCCTGATAGAAACCCTGACAATCCAGAAGCCGCTTCTAAATTTAAAGAGGCTGCTGAGGCATATGAGGTTCTCAATGATCCTCAAAAGAAATCAGCATATGATCAATATGGTCATTCAGGAGTTGAAGGAATGGGAGCAGGTGGCCAAGGCTTCAATGATGTAAATATCAATGACATTTTTGGTGATATTTTTGGAGATGTTTTCGGAACACGTTCATCTTCTAGAAGATCTAGAAGAGGTTCTGATCTGCAATATAATCTTGATCTTAGCTTGAAAGAAGCTGTTCTTGGAGCTCAAAAAAAAATAAAAATACCTTCACATAAATCTTGTAATGAGTGCGATGGTAGCGGAGCAGCAAAAGGTTCTAGTCCTAGCGTTTGTACTAATTGCAACGGTGCTGGGCAAGTAAGAATGCAACAAGGGTTCTTTTCAGTTCAGCAGACATGCTCTTCCTGTTCGGGTACTGGACAGATGATTAAAGATCCATGTAAGCCATGCAGAGGAATAGGAGCCACTAAAGAAAATAAAACCTTATCTGTAAATATTCCTGCTGGTGTTGATAATGGTGACAAAGTCAGACTCACTGGAGAGGGAGAATGGGAGAAGGGTGGTCAATCTGGTGATCTTTATGTAGCTATAAGGGTTATAGATAATCCTATTTTTGAAAGAGAGGGCAAAGATTTATATCTTGAAGCTCCAATTCCTTTTGAAATCTCAATTATTGGTGGAGCAATAAAAATTCCAACTTTAGAAGGCTCATTATCTTTAAAGATTCCAGCACAAACGCAAACAGGAAAAATCTTTAGGATTAAAGGAAAAGGAGCCGCTGTAGTTAGAAATTCTAGAAGAGGTGATTTGCTTTGTAGAGTAATTGTTGAAACACCATCTAACTTGGATAGAAAACAGTCTAAATTATTAAAACAATTTACTGATGCATTAAATCAATCGAAAAACTACCCAGGAACAGAGTCATTCTCTAAAGCCGCAGAAAAGTTTAAAGAGTAAAATGCTTAATGTATATATAAATGGTCTGTCAGGAAAAATGGGCCAGACAATATTGCATTTATGCGATACTGATCATGACTTAAATGTAGTTACTTCAAAAAACCTTGAAAAAATTGATGTTGTAATTGATTTCTCAAGGCCTGAATCTACAGTTAATCTTATAAAAGAATTTGAAGACCAAAATATCCCTTTTATAATAGGTACCACAGGTTTTACTAGTGCACAATTAAGTGTAATTGAGAAGATTGCATGTAATTTTCCAATACTTCTTGCATTTAATGTGAGTAGAGGAATATTTACTCTTAAAAATTCTATCAAAAATTTTTTAAAGGAAAATAAAGAAGAATTAAAGTGTTCAATAGAAGAAATTCATCACATTTCAAAAATTGACTCGCCATCAGGAACAGCTATAGAGTTAGAAAACTATATTAATACTAGTGATTTAGAGAAAAGAATTGTTTCCATAAATATTAATTCTAAAAGAGTTGGAGACGTATATGGTATTCATAAAGTCTGTTTTTCAAATGATTCAAATGTAATTGAATTTAAACATGAAGCTCTTTCAAGAAATGTTTTTGCCGAAGGGGCGATTGAGATTGCCAAGCAGATTCCAAAAAAAGATCCTGGTTTATATCAAGTAGAAGATTTTTTTGATGATAAATAGCTTTTAAATGACCAATTTCTTCTATAGAATACAACAACTTTTAACACGAAGGTCCTAGATTTTAAAGTTGGGGTGCTCACTTGAGTCAGCTTTATTGGGACTGGAGAAATAACCCCAGGAGAATAAAATTGAGTATAGTATCTGTAAAAGACCTGTTACATGCAGGCGTTCATTTCGGTCATCAACAAAGGTTTTGGAATCCAAAAATGGAACCATACATTTTTGATACAAGAAAACAAATTAGCATAATAAATCTAGATTTAACACAAGAGCATTTAAGTGCTGCTGCATCTAAAGTTCAAGATATTTGTTCAAAAGGTAACAAAGTACTTTTTGTTGGAACAAAAAGATCTGCTAGCAAAACAATCAAAGATGAAGCTTCTGCATTAGGTTTGCCATATGTTAATAAAAGGTGGCTTGGTGGAACTTTAACTAACTGGAAAACAATCAGAGGATCAATAAGAAGATTACAAGATATTGAAGAAATGATTTCTTCAGGAAGAATAGAAAAGC
>CAYXZT010000040.1:0-8877 GCA_964469915.1 uncultured Gammaproteobacteria bacterium | reverse complement strand
TAAATGGAAATTCTAAAACTTCTAATAAAGCTTTAGCATCTTCTTTGTTTGTTGCAGAAGTATTGATGCATATATCCATACCTCTTATCGTATCCACATTATCGAACTTAATTTCTGGAAAAATAATTTGCTCTTTAATACCAAAATTATAGTTACCTTGTCCGTCAAATGACTTTGGATTTAAACCTCTGAAATCTCTTTCCCTAGGAATAGCAATATCTATTAACCTTTCCATGAACTCATACATTTTATTACCACGAAGAGTTACCTTGCATCCAATTGGCCATCCTTCTCTTATTTTGAAGCTTGCAACAGATTGTCTAGCTTTGGTAACAACAGGCTTTTGTCCAGCAATTGCTGTCATGTTTTGAACAGCAGACTCTAGATGTTTTTTGTCATTAGCTGCTTCACCAACACCCATGTTGATAACCACTTTGGTAAGTCTTGGAACAGCCATGATATTTTTCATGCCTAACTTTTCCTGAAGACTAGCTTTAAGCTCATTGTTATATCTGTCTCTTAAATTTGCCATTTACTTAATCTCTTTATTGTCTGATTTAAATAATCTTATTTTTTTCCCATCGCTATCTTTTGAATAGGAAATTTTATCTTTTGATTTTTTTGAAGGGTTCCAGATTGCAATATTTGATAAATTTATAGCAGCTTCCTGCTCTACAACACCACCAGTTACACCCATTTCTGGATTTGGCTTAGTATGCTTCTTAACCATATTGATACCAGTAACAAAACCTTTATTTTTTGCTTTTAATATCTTTCTTAAAGTACCCTTTTTACCCTTATCTTTACCAGTGACTACAACTACTTCATCGCCTGTCTTTAATTTTGTTGGAACAGTATTCATTTTTATATAACCTCTGGAGCCAATGATAGAATCTTCATATGTTTTCCATCTCTTAGTTCTCTTGTAACAGGACCAAATACTCTGGTGCCGATTGGAGCTTTTTGATTGTTAATTAAAACAGCTGCATTCTCATCAAATTTTATTAATGATCCGTCTTTTCTTCTAACACCCTTTTTTGTTCTAACAATAAGAGCATCAACAACTTGTCCTTTTTTTACTTTACCGGTTGGAATAGCTTCACGTATTGCTACTTTAATCACATCACCGATATTGGCATATCTTCTTTTTGAACCGCCAAGAACTTTAATACACATGACGCTTCTGGCGCCACTATTATCAGCAATTTTAAGAAGTGATTGCATTTGAATCATTATTCACTCTCCCCAGTAACTTCAGGTTTATCTGATACCTGCTTTGCATCAGCCTCAACAAGCACCCAAGTTTTACTTTTTGAGAATGGTCTACACTCTTTAACAGTAACTTGATCACCAATTGCAGCACTATTATTTTCATCATGAGCATGAACTTTTGTAGCTCTTTTCATAACTTTTCCATATAGAGGATGTTTAACTTTTCTTTCAATTTTTACAGTAATTGTTTTATCAGCCTTATCGCTAATTACAACTCCTGAAAGAATTCTTGGATTAGTTGCGTTCATTATTTGCCATCCTTAATTTTTAATTCATTCATCAACGTCTTTATTTTTGCAATTTTTTTTCTTACTAAAGTTAGTTGATTGGTTTCATTCAGTTGCCCAGTCTTGTGTTTAATTCTTAAGTTAAATTGAGATTCTCTACTTGCAGCCAATTCAGCATCAAGTTGCTCTAAATTCTTCTTTCTTAGTTCTAGAATTTCTTTGCTCATTTATACATCCTTCCTTATAAAGTGAGTTTTGATAGGAAGTTTTGCAGCAGCAAGTTTGAAAGCTTCTCTAGCAAGCTCTTCTTCTACACCAGCCATTTCAAACATAACCTTTCCTGGCTGAACTAGTGCTACCCAATACTCAACATTACCTTTACCTTTACCCATACGAACTTCTAATGGCTTTTTAGTGATAGGTTTATCAGGAAAAATTCTTATCCAAATATTACCACCCCTCTTAATATGCCTTGTCATTGCTCGTCTAGCTGCTTCAATTTGTCGAGCAGTAATTCGACCCCTATCAGATGCAACTAATCCAAATCTTCCAAAGGCAACTGTATTACCATTTTGTGCAAGGCCTCTGTTACGACCTTTATGCATCTTCCTAAATTTAGTTTGTTTTGGTTGTAACATTATTAATTAGCCCCTATGTCTACTTTGTATGGATCTTCGGTAATCTCACCTTTGAACACCCAAACCTTAACACCAATAAT
Organism: uncultured Gammaproteobacteria bacterium; assembly: GCA_964469915.1. GTDB lineage: Bacteria > Pseudomonadota > Gammaproteobacteria > Magnimaribacterales > D2472 > SCGC-AAA076-P13. Next base: position 6,660 of record CAYXZT010000040.1, on the reverse strand, counting down.
TCCATAGGTTGTTAGCGCTTCAGCTGTTCCATAATCAATGTCTGCTCTTAATGTATGCAAAGGAACTCTTCCCTCTCTATACCATTCTGTTCTTGCAATCTCAGCTCCGTTTAATCTTCCAGAAACCTCAATTCTTACCCCTTTAGCACTTTGTCTTAATGCGCTCTGAACTGTTCTTTTCATAGCCCTTCTGAACATAACTCTTCTTTCTAATTGTTGAGCAACGCCCTCAGCTAATATTTGAGCATCTAAATCAGGCTTTCTTACTTCCTTAATATTTATTTGAGCTGGTTTTTTTACAATTTTCTGAACTGCTTTTTTGAGGTTATCAATTTCTTCACCTCTTTTACCAATAATAATTCCAGGTCTAGATGTGTAGATTGAGACTACAAAATTCTCTGCTGATCTTTCTAGCTCAATTTTACTAATTGATGAATTTTTTAGGTTTTTCTTAAAATATTCTCTTACTTTTAAATCTTGAACTAAATTAGTTGAGAAATCTTTACCCTTAGCATACCAATTAGCATTTTGTTTTTTAGAAATACCTAATCTAAAACCTGTTGGATTTACTTTTTGTCCCATTATTTGTCCCCTTCAGCTAAGATTATTTCAATATGGCATGTAGGTTTAATAATTCTGTCAGCTCTTCCACGCGCTCTTGGCTTCATTCTTTTTAATCTCATACCCTGATTAACAATTATTGATTTAACTGAAAGCATGTCTATATCAGCATTGTTATTATTCTCTGCATTAGCAATTGCAGACTCTAGTAATTTCTTGATTACTGCTGATCCTTTTTGTTTATTAAAAACTAAAAAGTCCATTGCATCTTGAACAGATTTTCCTCTTATTGCATTAGCAACTAAGCCTGCTTTTTGAGGAGATAACCTAGTTCCTTTTAGATATGCTCTTGTTTCCATTATTTAGCCTTCCTGTCGCCTGAGTGCATTTTAAAAGTCCTTGTAATAGCAAATTCGCCTAATTTATGACCAACCATATCTTCATTTATGTAGACAGGTACGTGCTGTCTACCGTTATGGACAGATATTGTTAATCCAACCATTGAAGGATTTACCATTGACCTTCTAGACCATGTTTTAATTGGTCTTTTGTCATTAGATGCTAATGCAGCTTCAACTTTCTTTTCTAAAGATAAGTCTATGAACGGTCCTTTTTTTAGTGATCTTGGCATAATTTACTTCCTGCTTCCTCTTCTTCTTATAATGAGGTCATCTGTTCTTTGATTTTTTCTAGTTTTATATCCTTTTGTTGGAACACCCCATGGAGTAGAGGGATGTCTTCCACCTGAAGTTCTACCTTCACCACCACCATGTGGATGGTCAACAGGGTTCATAGCAACACCTCTTACTGTAGGTCTAACACCTCTCCATCTTTTTGCACCAGCTTTTCCTAAAGATTTTAAATTATTCTCTTGATTGGATACTGTGCCCAAAGTTGCTCTACATTCCCAAAGAACCTTTCGTGTTTCCCCAGATTGAAGTCTTAATGTTGCGTATATACCTTCTTTAGCAACTAACCTAGCTGATGTTCCAGCACTTCTTGCCATTTGAGCACCTTTTAATGGCTTAAGCTCTACACAATGTACATTAGTTCCCAATGGGATATCTTTCAGTTTCATTGAGTTACCAACTTTAATTTCACATTTTTCTGCTGAAATTACCTCATCTCCGACTTTAATTTTAGCTGGAGCAATAATGTATCTTCTTTCACCATCTTTGTATAAAAGAAGAGCTATATGTGCTGACCTGTTCGGATCATACTCAATTCTTTCAACAACAGCTGGGATATCAAATTTATTTCTTTTAAAATCAATTACACGGTAGTGCTGTTTATGCCCACCACCCTGATGCCTTACAGTTATTCTTCCGTTATTGTTTCGTCCACCATTTTTTGATTTAACCTTTGTTAAAGATTTTAATGGCTTGCCTTTATATAAATCAGTTTTGATTGAAATGACACCACGTCTACCTGGACTAGTTGGTTTTGCTTTAATAATAGCCATGATTAGTTAACGCCCTCAAATTGAATTTCTGAATCTTTACTTAAAGATACAAATGCTTTTTTATAATCTGATTTCTTATAAAGACCGTTCCTATTTCTTTTTCTTTTGCCCTTAACAATTGAAGTTGTTACCTTTGTTACTTCAACTTTAAATAGTTCTTCAACTGCTTTTTTAATCTCTCTCTTGTTTGCTGAAAGGTCTACCTTAAAAACTACTTGCTTTAAGGCCTCGCCAACTCTAGCTGACTTTTCTGTAACTATTGGAGATTTTATAAGTGTAAATAGTTTTTCGTTATGCATCGATCCACTCCTCTATTTGCTTGAAAGCATCTGCGGTTACAGCAACTTTATTAGCTTTTAGCAAGTTAACAGGATTGATTTCTCTTACAGTAATCACATCAACATTTGGAATGTTTCTTGTAGAGAGGTAGAGATTCATATCTAGCTCATCAATAATAATTAGTACCTTACTAAGAGAGAACTCATTTAAAAGTGAAGCTATTTCTTTAGTTTTAGGTTTATCCAGAACTGGCTTTTCTATAGCAACTAATCTTCCTTGTCTTAATAATTCTGAGAATATAGATCTGATTGCAGCTCTATACATTTTCTTATTAATTTTCTTACTATAATCTCTTGGGGTTGCAGCAAAGGCAACACCACCGCCTCTCCATAATGGACTTCTGATTGTTCCAGCTCTAGCTCTACCTGTACCTTTTTGTCTAAAAGGCTTTTTACCGCCGCCTCTTACTTCTGATCTTGTTTTTTGTTTGGACGTTCCTTGTCTACCACCAGCCATAAAACTAACTACAGCTTGATGAACTAAAGACTCATTAAAGTCTTTACTGAATGCACTATCAGATATATTAATATCCTGATTTTTTGTTGATGATAATAATTCTATTTTCATGATTTCTTCAATGCCGGTTTAATTTTAAGATCAGATCCATTAAATCCTGGAACAGCACCTTTTATATAAATAACGCTATTTTCAATATCTAGGTCTACAATTTTTAAGCTCTGGACAGTTTTTTGTTCGTTACCCATATGCCCTGACATTTTTTTACCTTTCCACACTCTTCCTGGTGTTTGACACTGCCCAATTGACCCATGTGCTCTATGAGATAAGGAGTTACCATGAGTTGCATCTTGCATAGCAAAATTGTGACGTTTTATAACACCTGCATAACCTTTACCTTTTGATGTTCCAGTAACGTCAACATATTGACCAATTTCGAATATATCTGCAGTTAAATGTTTTCCAACTTTCATATCATCAGCGATTTCATCGGTAGACCTAAATTCTGCAAGAATTCCAGGCTCGAGATTAATTTTTTTATAGAATTCGCTCTGCGATTTATTAACGTTATTAGATTTATTTACTTTTGAGACAACAAATGCATTGTATCCATCTCTTGAAGTGGTTTTGATATCTGCTAAAAAATTACCGCAGACTGATACTGCAGTAACAGGGACTGACTCACCGTCTTCTAGGAAAAGACGAGTCATTCCAGATTTTTTTCCTATTAAGCCTATGCTCAATTTATTCTCCTTTATACGGGGCTAATACCCTCTATGGCCGCATTCGCGTTAATTAATGAACTATCCTAAGCTTATTTGAACATCTACCCCTGAGGATAGATCTAACTTCATCAAAGCATCAACTGTTTTATCAGTTGGTTGGACTATGTCCATAAGTCTTTTGTAAGTAACAATTTCATATTGGTCTCTTGCATCTTTGTCTTTATGAGGAGACTTCAATATAGTTGTTCTTTCCTTTTTAACAGGTAGAGGAATTGGACCATTAATAATTGCACCAGTTTTTTTAACTGTTTCGACTATTAATTTTGCTGAAGCATCTATCAGTCTGTAATCAAAAGCCTTAAGCCTAATTCTGATTGATTGATTCTCCATTTTTATCCTTTATTATCCCTATCTATTAAAATTTTTAATTTTTGCTTATTGCAAAAAGTGGCGTATTTTAAGCTTCTAACAGCATAACTGTCAACATTAATCGCTTGTTAAATCACCTTATATATTAAGAAGTTTTTAAGCCTTCTGCTATATTGTTTGGAACCTCTCCATACTTTGTAAATTCCATAGTAAATGTAGCTCTACCTTGGGTAGCTGATCTGAGATCAGTTGCATATCCAAACATTTCTGCCAAAGGAACTTCTGATGAAACTTCTTTACCTGATGTAATATCATCCATACCTAAGATAATACCCCTTCTCCTGTTAAGGTCGCCTACCACATCACCCATATGCTCTTCAGGAGTAACAACAACAACTTTCATAACTGGCTCAAGTAATGCAGGTTTTGCTTTATTCGCGCCTTCCTTCAATGCCATCGAGCCTGCAATTTTAAATGCCATTTCATTTGAATCAACATCATGGAAAGATCCATCATATAAAGTTGCTCTAAGTGCTAGTAATGGATATCCAGCAATTACACCGTTTTGCATTTGTTCTTGAATACCTTTATTAACTGCAGGTATATATTCTTTAGGTATGACACCACCAACAATTTTATCTACGAATTCATATTCATCATCTAATCCAAGTGGTTCTAGTTTTAACCAAACATGACCATACTGACCTTTACCACCACTTTGTCTTACAAACTTACCTTCAACATCAACTGTTTCTTTAATTGTTTCTCTGTAAGCAACCTGTGGTTTACCAATATTTGCTTCTACTGAGAATTCTCTTTTCATTCTGTCAACTAAAACATCTAAATGGAGCTCTCCCATTCCTGAAATGATAGTTTGTCCAGATTCTTCATCACTAGTAACACGGAAAGAAGGATCTTCTTGTGCAAGTTTACCAAGAGCAAGTGACATTTTTTCTTGATCAGGTTTTGATTTAGGCTCCACAGCAACAGAAATAACAGGCTCTGGAAAATCCATTCTCTCAAGTACAATTGGTTTTGTTGAATCTGAAAGAGTGTCACCGGTTGTTATATCTTTTAAGCCTATACATGCAGCGATATCGCCAGCTCTAACTTCCTTAATTTCTTCTCTGTTGTTAGAGTGCATTTGAACCATTCTTCCAACTCTTTCTTTCTTTTGTTTAGTTGAGTTTATAACTGCGTCTCCAACCTGAAGAACTCCAGAATATACTCTAATAAATGTTAGTGTTCCAACAAATGGATCTGTTGCAATTTTAAAAGCTAAAGCAGAAAAAGGCTCATCATCTGATGATTTTCTAGAATCCTCTTCTTCATCTTCTTGACTATTATTTGGAATAACACCTGTGATAGCTTTGACTTCATCTGGTGCTGGTAGAAATTCAACAACTGCATCTAACATTGCTTGAACGCCTTTGTTTTTAAAAGCAGAACCACAAAGCCCAACGATTAGCTCATTAGCCAGGGATCTTATTCTTAATCCCTCTTTAATTTGTTCTACGGATAAATCTCCTGACTCAAGGTAAGCATCCATTAATTCTTCATTAGCTTCAGCAGCAGCCTCAAGCATTTCTTCACGAAGTTGTGTGCATTTATCAAGTAGATCAGCTGGTATTTCTTGAGAATCAAATGTAAGACCCTGATCTTCCTCATTCCAATATATTGCTCTCATATTAATAAGATCAACAACGCCTTTAAAATCATCTTCAGCGCCAATATTGTATTGAATAGGAACTATGTTTGCTTGAAGTCTGGTTTTAATCTGATCAACTACTCTTTCAAAGTTTGCTCCAGCTCTGTCCATTTTATTAACGAATACTACTCGAGGCACTTCATATCTATTGGCTTGTCTCCATACAGTTTCTGACTGAGGTTCTACACCAGATGTTCCACAAAAAACAACCACCGCACCATCTAGCACTCTTAAGGATCTTTCAACCTCAATTGTAAAGTCAACGTGACCAGGAGTATCAATAATATTAATTCTATGTTGAGGGAATTGTTGCTCCATTCCACTCCAGAAACATGTGGTTGCAGCTGAAGTAATGGTTATTCCTCTTTCTTGCTCTTGCTCCATCCAGTCCATAGTAGCGGCGCCATCATGCACTTCACCAATTTTATGAGAAAGACCAGTATAAAAAAGAACTCTTTCAGTTGTAGTTGTTTTACCTGCATCAACGTGAGCACATATACCAACGTTACGATATTTATTTAATACTATTTGTCTAGCCATAATTATATTTTTTTATTTGATTTGTTATTAAAATCTGAAATGTGAGAAAGCTTTATTAGCTTCAGCCATTTTATGAACGTCTTCTCTTTTTCTAACTGCTGAACCTTTTTTTTGAGATGCATCCATTAGCTCTCCAGCAAGTCTTAAATTCATAGATTTTTCACTTCTTTTTCTAGCAGCATCAACAATCCATCTCATTGCAAGAGCCTGCCTTCTAGATGGTCTAATTTCAATAGGGACTTGGTAGTTAGCACCACCAACTCTTCTTGATTTAACTTCAACAACAGGACTTACTTCTTCAAGAGCTTTCATGAAGACTCCAAGAGGATCTTCTTTTGAAGTTTTTGTTATTTGATCAAAAGCACCATACACAATTTTTTCAGCTACAGATTTTTTACCATCTTTCATGAGATTGTTCATGAACTTAGCAAGTATGACGTCTTTATACTTAGGATCTGGTAATACTTTTCTTTTTTCGGGACTTCTTCTTCTTGGCATAA
>CAYXZT010000039.1:0-9413 GCA_964469915.1 uncultured Gammaproteobacteria bacterium | reverse complement strand
GACTTTCAAAATCTTTACCTACTAAAAAACCAGTGACATTATGAAGAAATATTAAAGGGATATTTCTCTTATTACAAAGTTGAATAAAGGTGGCTGCCTTTTCTGCACTTTCAGGATAAATTGGACCATTATTTCCCAGGATACCAACCTGATAACCATGGACTGAAGTCCACCCACATACCATTGTTGGGCCGTATAATGGCTTAAATTCTTCAAACTTTGAGCCATCAGAAAATCTTGCAATAATTTCCCTGATATCAACAGCAGATTTAAGGTCCTCACTTATTATTCCTAGGAGTTCCTCTGAATCATAAACTGGGTTCGTGCTAATTTTTTGTGGACCCATTCCTTTTTTAATCCAATTTAAATGGGAAACAACCTGTCTACATATTCTCAATGCATCCATTTCATTTTCAGCTAAATAATCAGATAGCCCAGATTGTTCAGAATGCATTTTGGCACCACCCAAAGTCTCGTCATCTGATTCTTCACCAGTTGCCATTTTTACTAAAGGTGGTCCAGCTAGAAAGGCTTTTGATTGACCTTTAATAAAAATATTGTAATCCGACATACCTGGTTGATATGCACCTCCGGCTGTTGAGGAGCCAAAAACAACTGAAATTACAGGTATTCTTAATTTTGAAAGCTCGGTCATGTCATAAAAAAATCTTCCAGTAGAGGCGAAATGACCTTGATCAAGAGAGGGTGCCTCTGGAGGATTTTCACCACTACCAGATCCAGACACACTTAAATCTCCTCCTGCAGATTCAACAAAACTTATGAAAGGTATTTGGTTTTCACGAGATATTTCCATAGCTCTATTCCATTTTTCACCCACATATACTGTCATAGCCCCAGCTTTAACTGTTGGATCATTAGCAAATATTACGCATTCAACACCAGAAATAATTCCCACTCCGGAAACACATCCTCCACCAACGTTGTAATTATTAGTTCCATAGCCGGCATAAGGTTGTATTTCTAAAAATGGACTATCGGGGTCGAGAACATTCATAATTCTCTCCCGAACTGGCATTTTTCCTCTTTTCGCCAATCTTTCATGATGCCTAGAACCGCCACCCAATTCAGCAAGATCTAATAGCTCATCGAGAAATACTAATTTCTCATACATCATTTCTTTATTTTTTTTATATTGTTGAGATTTAGTATCTAAATTTGATTTGAATATAGGAGCAATATTTTCTGTCATCATAAGCTTAAAAAGTTAGCAGTATTTATTATGGTAATATAATAGCATTAATATTACCAATATTAGGATGTATCATATAAATATAAATACAATAAAAACTTTATGTTAAAAATATACGGAACACAAAATTCAAGAGCAATGAGACCGATATGGACTGCTGAAGAAATGGGTCTCGAATATGAGCTTGAAATGATGCCTTTTCCTCCAAGAGTTTTTTTAAAAAAATATTTAGAAATAAATATGCTTGGAACTGTTCCTTATTTAATTGACGGAGATATCAAAATGACAGAGTCTGTTGCAATGGCGCAGTATTTGGTAGAAAAATATGGCCCAACAGATTTAAGAGTTATGCCAGAAGAGAAAGATTATCCAGCTTATTTAAATTGGCTCTTTCATGCAGATGCAACACTAACTTTTCCTCAGACAGTAGTTTTAAGATACAAGTATCAAGAACCTGGAGTTGCAGATGCAGCAGTAGATGGATATAGCAGATGGTTTGTATCAAGATTGAAGCTTCTTGAAAAAGAGTTAGAAAATAAAGAGTATTTATGTTCTGGTAGATTTACTATTGCTGATATTTGCGTGAGTTACGCTATCAATTTAGCTGGTTCTTTGGGAATAGAGCAAGCATATAAACCAAATATTAAAAGGTGGTCAGACATGCTATTTGACAGGCCAGCTTTTAAAAAAAGTAGGAGTTATAAGTATGAAGAAGCCTAATAAGTTCTTCCTCATAATATCAATCTATCTCTCATTTTTTCTTCAAAGCGAAGAGAGTATTCATACTTCTCATCTTGATACCATTGTGCTTGGCTCAGGGTGTTTTTGGGGAGCAGAGAAGGGATATGAATCTCTAGCAGGGGTAGAGAATGCAGTTTCAGGTTATTCAGATGGTTATGGTATAAAACCAAATTATCGATCAATAACTAAGCTAAAGAATAAATTTAATAAGAATAACTTTGCTGAAGTAGTAGAAGTTACTTACAACAAAAGTGAAATCTCTCTAGAATCTTTACTTCATCATTTTTTTGAATCCCATGACCCAACTCAATTAAATCGACAAGGGAATGATATTGGAACTCAGTACAGGTCAATTATTTTATATAAAAACGAATTACAAAGAGAAATAATTGAAAGGGTGATGAGTGAGTATCAAATTCTTTTAACAGAAGCAGGGTATGGAGAAATACAAACCTCAATAAAGTTACTAGAAAAATTCTTTGATGCTGAGGATTACCACCAAGACTATATTAAGAAAAATCCAAATGGATATTGCCCAGACCACTCTACTGGGGTTGTTTTTAATAAAGAAAATAAAAAACCTAATGATATAGACAACTCATTTTTACTAACCGGTAAACATATTTTGGTAATTGATTCAGAAAATTATTGCCCGTATTGTGAAAAGTTTAATGAAGATGTTGTTAGTAAATATCAGGGATCTATTCCAATTTCAAAGAGATTAGCTAGGAATTTAAATCAATTAGAATTAAAAACACCAACCTGGGCAACTCCTACCATTATTTTTTTAGAAGATGGAAAAGAAGTTTTTGGCTATCAAGGGTATATGGAATCGAAGAACTTTTATAAAGTATTTGGAGCCTTTAAATTAGGACAATCTGAGGCTTATGATGTTGCCTTTAATAAGGGAACTGATTCAAGATTTTGTAAGGAATATCAGATATTTAAAAATACACCTGACGGTATTTTTATTGATAAATTAAGTGGGGCTCCGTTATTTGATACAAAAGACAGATTCGTTTCTAGATCTGGGTGGCTATCTTTCACCAAGCCTATAGAAGGTGCGGTATATGAGCTTCCTGATAATAGTTTTGGGATGAAAAGAACTGAAATAAGATCAATTTCATCTGATATTCATCTTGGTCATGTCTTCGATGATGGTCCCAATGGAATGCCGAGATATTGTATAAATGCAACCGTTTTGGAGTTTGTGCAGAAATTAGATCAAAATACCTATCAACTATGATTAAAGATATTAAAACTTTTAGCGTTCCAGATTTGTGCGATTTGCATGAAAACAAAATTAATATCGGTGATATTTTTTTACGATCATTTGGTGGCTGTAAAAATTTTTACGGACAGATTAGAACTGCTGAATGTTCCCATAGTAACGCGATAGTAAAAGAGCTAGTTCAAGAAGATGGAACTAATAAGGTTTTAGTAATAAAACATACAGGTACTGATCTATGCTCTATGGTTGGAGATCAAATTGCTGAAATGGCTTATAAAAATAACTGGAGTGGTATTTTTGTCGATGGATATATAAGAGATGTAGAAATAATCCAGGATATCGAAATCGGCGTTTACGCAAAAAATGCATATCCAAAAAAAACTGATAAAAGCATTGGAATTGGAATTAAAGACTCTAGATTTAAAATTGGAACTGTTGATGTTAGTTCTGGGTCTTGGATATACGTAGATACTAATGGCTGGCTAGTTTCAAACGAAGAACTAGAATTTTAAGTTACTAATACTCTCATCTTTATCTACCCAAATTACTTCAACCCATTTTTTAAAGTTTTCTCTATAGGCGCTGTCTTCCATATAGTTTTTATTTTTTAAATTTTCTGGTATTTCATGCTGTTTTACTAAGACTCTAACATCCTTCATTTCACCTTTTAGAAATGACCAAGCATCTCTTTTTTCTGACTTATAAACTACAGAATAGTCTACTAAAGTATCTATTTTTGGCATTGCTGATAAGGCTGTAGCCATTCCTCCAATTCTTGGTATTAATAGATTTTTATAAGGTGAATTTTGATTTGTATGTTTAGTTAAATCATTTCTAGTGCCCTCTGCATAACTAAATATAGTAGAAGGTGATCTCATGAATCTTTTGCATGATTCAAGGGTATTTTGATAGTCTTTTAATCTTAAGCTTGGATCTAATTCTATTTCTTTTTTTGAATGCCTGTTCACAAAGGGCATGTTTAAAGTTTTATTAGCTAAATATATGAAAGGAATCCATTTCAACTCCTTTTTCATAAAAAACTTTAATAGAGGTATTCTTTTGTGAGCAACTACTAGTAGTATAAATATATCTGCCCAAGACTGGTGATTAGACATAGCCATGTACCAAACATTTTTATCAAACTTATTATCATCAAAAACAGTAATGTTATTTCCATGCATTAATAACAATATAAGCTTCAACCCATAAACAGTTAGGTCACCAATCTTATTGGAGATACTGCTAATATATCTTTTGAATGCCTTAGTAGGGAAGAGTGCTCTTGGAATATTAACTATGAACAGTGTTCCAAAACCAATAGTAAGCTCTATTAGAATCAGCAAAAAAGTGAATACGCCTATACAATTCGATTTAATAGAGCTCATAAAAATTTTTTAAAAACCACTTATATTTGCATACCTCTCAGTATGGAACTTTGAACTTCCAAATATCTGCTCTACAACTCTTGCTCTTTTCAAATAAAAACCAAGATCATACTCATCAGTAACTCCAATCCCACCATGCATTTGTATTGCTTCATTTGATACTAGATGCAAGGTTTCACCAGCAATAGTTTTCGCTAAACTGGCAAGCCTTTGCAATTCATTAGAATTATTATCAGCTCCTTGCATTGCAGCCATTACAGAAGATTTAGTAAGTTCAATCTCGCAAAACATTTCAGCAGCTCTGTGTTGAAGTGCCTGAAATGTTCCAATTAGAACTCCAAACTGTTTTCTTTCTTTTAAATAATTAATGGTTGATTCAAACGCTGCTTCTGCATTGCCTAGCATTTCTGCAGCAATAGCAATTCTTCCAATATCTAGGATATTTTCAATTGCCTCTCCGCCAGCCTCAGCATCACCAAGGATATCTTTTTTTGGCACTTCAACATCTGAAAAGGTTATATTCGCATAGTTCCTTGAATCAGCCATGCTTAATTTAACAACTTCTATATTTGTCTGTTTGTTTTCAACAATAAATAAAGTGAGTCCAGTGTGATCACCAGAGTTTCCGGATGTTCTTGCTAAAACAATTAATAAGTCAGCGCTAGCTCCATCAATTACAAATACCTTTTTTCCGTTTAATACATAGGTATCATCTTTCAAAATTGCTGACATATTGGTTTTTAATGGGTTGTGATGACTCATTTCATCTACAGCAACAGCAGTTGTAATTTCGCCACTTACAATTTTTGGAAGATATTTTGTTTTTTGTTCTTCAGTACCAAAATTAGAGATTGCATGAGCACCAAGTACACCTGTGGCAAAAAGTGGTGAAGGTGTTAATGTCCTTCCACATTCTTGAAGAATTACACTTATGCCTGCAACACCAAAATTAGAGCCTCCATACTCCTCAGGAACAAGAATACCAGACCAACCAAGGTTAACCATCTCTTTCCATACATCTCTATCCCAAAGATCTTCATCTTTATTATCTCTTAGAGATCGGAAGTGGTTAACTGGTGTTCTTTCCTCAGCAAAGTTTTTTGCTGTATCTTTTAAAAATTGTTGTTCTTCATTCAAGATAAGTTTCATTTTTTTTCCTTAGATAGACTTTAACTTGGAAGACCAAGAACTCTTTTAGATATGACATTTAATTGAACTTCAGAAGTTCCACCCTCTAGAGAGTTTCCCTTTGTTCTAAGCCATGACCTAGTCAGGTTTTTATCTGAATCGTCAAACTCATCACCATCCCAAGCAACACCATCAGTTCCCATTGCAGCAACCATTAGCTCATGGCGTTTTTTATTATGCTCAGTCCCATATAATTTAAACATTGAAGCAGTCGCACTTGCCTTACCGCCTTCGTCCCCAGCTCTTTGAAGTGTAAGACCAAAAGCGTGTTCTTTTATTTTGTGAGAAGCTATTTCAGATCTATAGAATTCATTATCGATTTTGCCATTTTCTTCACCAAGGTGTTTTTTAGCAATGGAAACCAAATCTTTTTTACTACCCATTGCAGATGCAAGCCCAAAATTAGAAATAAATTTTCTTTCATGCTGCAGAAGAGCCTTTGCAATAGCCCAACCAGCATTGAGTTGACCAATAAGATTTGATTTTGGAACTTTGACATCATCAAAGAATGTTTCACAAAACGGAGACTTACCTGATATTAATGTTATTGGTTTAGTTGAAACGCCAGCTGTCTCCATATCAATAAGCAAAAAGCTTATTCCATCATGTTTTGGTTCTTTAGGACCAGTTCTTACCAAAGCAAATATCCAATCAGCCTTATCGGCATAAGAGGTCCATACCTTTTGACCATTAACCATGAAATGGTCACCGATATCTTCAGCTTTAGTCGCCAAACTTGCCAAGTCTGAACCCGATCCTGGTTCAGAGTACCCCTGACACCACCTAATTTCTCCTTTAATTATTTTTGGTAGATGTTCTTTTTTCTGTTCTTCAGAACCATACTCAAGCAATACGGGCGCTAGCATCCAAATGCCAAAACTCAATAAGGGTGATCTTGCACCAATTGCAAACATTTCTTCATTAAGAATTTTTACTTCCTCTTTATTTAGACCGCCACCTCCATATTCTGAAGGTACTGTTGGCATAGTCCAACCTTTCTGACCCATTCTATCAAGCCATATTTTTGAATCAGGATTTTTATATACTGCTTTTCTACCTCCCCAAACCTCATCGACTGGAGTATCAGGATTAGCTCCAGATCTCATAGATGCAGGACAATTTGTATCAAGCCACTCTTTTACTTCTTTTCTAAAGTTATCAAGTTCAGACATATTTATTTACCATTTTTATCGTTTGAAGGACCATTATAAGCAGAAATTTAAATTTTTCACCCTTATAAAAATAAACATCCATTGATATTTAATGAATAGTATAATCACCAAATGTTTAAAAAAATTGGCATCTACGTTAAGGATAAGGCATACGAAGGAATTGATCATAAGGCCTTAGATTCCCTTATTGAAAACTTGCTACATTTTCCAGTTAATATATTTATTGAAAATTCTTCAGACTATTCCCATTCAAAAATTAAAGCACTTTCAGATGATAACTTTGTAGCTAGTATTGAGTTATTGATTGTATTTGGTGGTGATGGAACTTTATTGGGATCAGCGAGGAGGTTTCTAAAACATAATATACCTATTCTCGGCGTCAACATGGGTAATGTTGGTTTTTTAACTGATATTAAGATAAATAGTTTTGAAAGCACATTAAATGAAATTCTTTCAGGGGATTTTGTTATTGAAGAAAGAAGCCTTGTAAGTGCAAATTTTCTAGATCAGACTGTATATGGTCTAAATGAAATAGTTATTCATTCAGGAGCTTACGCTCAGCTAATGAGATATAGACTAAATGTAAATGGTAAAGTCGTATATGAACAGAGATCTGATGGTTTGATAATAGCAACTCCAACTGGTTCTACAGCATACGCTTTATCTGCTGGTGGCCCTATAATTCATCCCGCACTTGATGTTTGGACTATTCTTCCAATGCTTCCGCAAAGCATATCATCAAGACCATTTGTAATTTCATCAAATGAAGATGTTTCAATTGAAATACTGAGAGGACCCTTAGACAAAGCTAAAATTTGTGCTGATGGTCAGGATGACACCAAAGTACCATTTAGTGAAAAAATAAAAATATCAAAGATGGATAACACTCTTAAATTAGTTCATCCAAAGAAAAATGATTTTTTTGAAGCTTGCAGGGAAAAACTAGGCTGGAGTCTTGATATCTCAAATACTACTTGAGTATAAAATTGAATATTAAAAACCTTCATATACCTATCATTTTGGTTTCCATTATTGTTTCTGTTATTTCTAGTTTTGGGAGCTTTGGTGATGTTATTGGGTTTTTAACTTTTCTTAAACCCGAATCAACTTTTAATGGTTATATAGGATTTATTTCATTTGGAGAAACTTTTTTTGTTCAAAATGAATGGTGGAGACTTGTTACTCCAATGTTGATTCATTTTTCCTTTGCTCATTTGGCCTTTAATTGCCTATGGATTTATATTCTTGGCAGTAAAATTGAGTTAATCAATGGACGAATGAAATTCCTTTTACTAGTTCTTCTAACTTCTATTGGGGCAAATTTAACACAATATTTCTTCACAGAATCAGCTTTATTTGGAGGATTGTCTGGGGTGATCTATGGATTGTTAGGTTATTGCATGATTATTGAATTCGAACAAAAATCTGAAATATATGGGTTACCGCCTGCTATCTATATGTTTATGATTGTGTGGATGTTTTTGGGTTTTACAGGAATACTAACAATATTTGGTTTTGGTGAAATAGCTAATTATGCTCATCTTGGTGGACTTATTTTTGGCATTTTTTTTGCTATTATGAGTTTATATTTTTCTAAAGAGATTAATTTATGAATAAAATAAAAAAGGCTGTTCTTCCAGTAGCTGGCTTTGGAACAAGATTCCTCCCAGCAACAAAAGCAATACCAAAAGAGATGCTTCCTATAATAGACAAACCTCTTATTGAATATGCTGTTGAAGAGGCAGTTGATGCGGGTATAGAAGAAATTATTTTTATTACCAGCCATACAAAAGTTGCCATAGAAAATCATTTCGATAGTAATTTTGAGCTTGAAGAAAAGCTAGCTATTAATAACAAAGATGAATATATACCATTAATAAATCCTGAAAAATTCAAGAATATAAGATTCACTTATGTAAGGCAAAAATCTCAGAAGGGACTTGGTGATGCAGTTTTGCATGCATCACATCTAATTAATAATGAGCCATTTGCTATCCTATTGGCTGATGATTTAATAATTTCAGAAAAAAGTTGTTTACAACAATTAGCGGATATTTATGGCATGTTTCAAACCTCTGTAATAGGTGTAAATAGCGTAAGTGCAGATGAGATTTCGCGTTACGGGGTTATCCATCCTAAAAAAGATGATGGGAATATACTTATCTCTGATATTGTAGAAAAACCTCGTTCTGAAGATGCTCCGTCTGATCTAGCAGTTGTTGGTAGATATATTTTGGATAGTAAAATTTTTGATTATTTAAAATTAACTAAAGAGGATAGCTCAAATGAAATTCAATTAACTGATGCAATCAAGTTAATGCTTTCAGACCATAAAATATATGCATGTGAGTATCATGGTAATAAGTTTGATTGTGGTAGTAAGTCCGGGTATGTAGAAGCTACAGTATTTATGGGCTTAAGGGATGAAAATATTGCTCAAGCCTTAAAAAAATATATTTAATTTTGAAATATTTTTTATTATTTTT
>CAYXZT010000038.1:0-9663 GCA_964469915.1 uncultured Gammaproteobacteria bacterium | reverse complement strand
TCTAAGTCAGCTGAGCTTTGTGTATTAAGGTAGAAGTCCCAATTATAACAGTTATGTTGTGAATAATAGGCTGAATAACCATACAAACCATAAGTATCTACAACCTCACCATTTGAAGGATCTCCATCAACTAAATCATTCGTGTCAAGAACACAAGGATTACCCCAACCGTCAACTCCACCAATGTTATGGATTTTGTCATACATAGCTGAAGCTAAGAAGTTTCTACCAGTTGAAACTACATCATATGTATTATCTGTGTATGAGATATCCCACTCATATCCATTAGATAAAACTCCTCTGAAACCAATATCCATAGTAGTAGTATCTTCTTCATAAGATGTTCCTCTTACAGCATTTGTGAAGATTTTCTGTATTCTAAAGTCCATCATTGCAGCAGCACCACCAGCGTTTGGTTGACCTGCAGGAACACCATAGTTTTGAGTATACTGCGTACCATATTGCTGAGGTCCAGCAACCCAAACAAAAGGTGTGAATAGGTTGTCTAAAACACCATCAGTGTTAGTTTCTAAATGTACAACTTTTGCATACATTTCGACTTTATCATTAATTTCATAAGTTCCAGAAAGATACACAGAAGCTCTGTCTCTGTAGTTAGTTAAGGAACCATTTGAACTAGTGTCTTGACCACAATATGAGCCAAAGAAAGACGTTCCAGCATAAGTAGAATGCTCTTCAGGTGTAGCTAATGTATAACCAGGATCAGCTTGCTCACAAGTTGCACCTAGTGACTGGCCAGTGTTTAGATCAATTAACTGTTGAGGATGTATATGTAGTGCATAGTAATATTGATCTCTGATTAGTAATCCTCTTGAAGGAATTTGTCTACCAGGTCTAGCATCTAAATAGCTATCATGCTCACTTCTACTTGCAACAGGAACTTCTTCGTCTTGTCTGTACTCAAGTGCATAGGTATAAGCAAACCTGTCACCGAATCCACCACCTGCGAATTCTATGTTAATTGATTCACCACCTGTACCAGCACCAATTCCGCTACCAGCAACAACTCTTAAAGTTTGATCTTCTAAACCATCAACTAAAATAATGTTAACAACACCAGCAACAGCATCAGAACCGTAAATTGATGATGCACCTGATGTTAGGACTTCAATTCTTTCTACAGCAGCTAAAGGGATAGATGCATAGTTAAAAGATGCAGACTCACCATTATATGGGAATGGGTAGTCAGCTGTTCTTTTACCATTAACAAGAACAAGAGTCCTACCAGGACCAAAGTCTCTTAAGTTAATTGGCTGAAGTGATCCGTTAAAACCAGCTTGGAAATTTTCACCATTTACTGAACCAGTATTTTGAGTAAGGTTACTAACTGCATCAAATACAGTTTGGAATCCTTGAGCTCTAATATCATCTTTAGTAATTGTGATTAAAGGAGTAGCTCCTTCTATATCTGTTCTTTTGATTCTTGAACCAGTAACACTTACTCGTCCTAAATCTTGTGAATCACCAGAAGCCTCAGTAGCTTCACTGTCATCACTAGTATCTACAGTTGTTTCTGCAACAGTTGTTTCAACAGCAGCCTCTTGGACTGGAGCTGCAACAGGCGCAGAATCAATATCTTCTCCTGGGTTGTCAGCAAAAACCAAGCCAACTGTTAAAAAAGAAAATATAGTTAAATATTTAAAGTTATTCATAGCATATCCCCATATGATTATGTTAAACACACAGCATTGTGCTGTGTAGTAACTGAAATATACATAAATAGTCAGTATTTGTATACATTTTTAAATATTTTATTGTCTTTGTTTGTATGCTTATTTTTAGCACATTTTTATGATGTTTATTTTCTATGTAAAGTTTACTTTACAAAAATCTAATGATAGTATGTTCTAAGTTATATAAATGTCTATTTTATAAGGTATAAATTATGTATAAACTTTCCAAACTTAACTCAAATTTTATGGCAAGAGGCTTTTCATTTTTTGCTTTAACACTTCTCATTTCAACATTTACATCTAGCATATCAGCCAAAGAAGGCATGATTCCTATTGAAAAGCTTGTCTGTTATGGTCAAGGAACCGGTTTTGATCTTTCACCATCAGGTGATTTCGTTGCAGCTATGGTACCTATAGATGAAAATAAGTGTGATATTGAGGACCTTACAGATCAACAACTTATGCAGTCAAGAAGAGTTCTTGTTGTAACAAATATAAAAACAAAAGAAGCAAAGGTACTATCAGGAACTTCTGCAGGAACCGCTGTAAGTGACTTTAGTTGGTTAAATGATAATCAACTTCTTATTACAAGAGATGGAAGAGCAGAGCTAGATTCATATAGTTATTACATAATGGATAGAGATGGTAAAAACTCAGAAATGCTCATTGAGGCTAAAAAGTTTAAGAATAAGCCCGGTTATGAGATTCCACGTTTAGCAGGTATCTATTCAAAATTTCCTGATAAAGTAATGGTAAGTATTAACAGAGGCTCATCTTACTCTAGAGATTACTACTGGTTAAATTTAGACACTAAAAAGAAAACTCTTGTTGTACGACAACCGACTATTAAAAACGAGGGTGTGATGAACTTTTTATTTGATCACAATGGTGTTGCAAAAGGTTTCCTTACAACTGCAACAGATGGTCCAGACCTGGGATTGGTTGACTCATTCTATTTATATAACAAAGATGGGTCATTTGATAAAATTGGTAGCTGCAGACACCAAGCTGCATGCTTTACTCCTCTTAGATTTGATATTGATAACACTACCCTATTAGGTGTTGGCCAGGCTATTCAGCCAGATGGGTCTATATTAAATGAAACTGATACTAATGCATTATGGGCTTACGACACTATTAATAGAGAATTTACAGAAATGATTTATCACGATCCAGATTATGATATCTCAGCTCCACGTCAGGGATCAGGGGGTTTAAGAATGTGGTTTGATAACTCCACTGCTAACACTGAGCTCTTTGGCTTTGCCTACGAGGCGGATAAAACTAAAAAAGTTTATTTTGATAATTATTTTGCATCTGTTTCAAAATCTCTAGAGGGTGCTTTTGAAGGTTATGAAATTTCCCTTGCTGACTGGAGTTCAGATTTATCCAGGTTTTTGGTTAATGTAAGTAGCTCATTCGATCCAGGAACAAGATGGTTTTTTGATGTTACTAATGGAAGCTTAGTTCAAATATCATCACCTAGGCCGTGGCTTGATGAGTATGAGATGGCAAAAACAGAACCATTTACTTACACAGCTAGAGATGGTCTAAAGCTTCATGGATATATAACCTTGCCAGTTGACTACGTCAAAGGGACAAAAATACCATTCATTGTTCATCCACATGGTGGCCCAAATGCCAGAGATTACTATCAGTATAATACTGAGGTTCAATTTTATGCATCCAGAGGCTATGGTGTGATTCAAATGAATTATCGTGGTTCTACTAACTATGGAAGGTCAGAAATGATTCTTGCCAACCATGAAATGGGTAAATCAATGCAAACAGATAAATATGATGCGCTGTTTTGGGCAAGAGATCAGGGTTATGTAGATATGGATAAAGTTTGTATTTCTGGCGCAAGTTATGGTGGCTATGCTGCAATGCATGCTGCAACAAAAATGCCAGGTTTATTTAAGTGCGTAATAGCCTATGTTGGAGTTTATGACCTTACCAAAAGTAAAGATCTTAGAGGTTTAATGTGGGGTAAATGGGGAATGCAACAAGAGTATGTAGAAAAAGGAAACCCTGATATTCCAGAAGACTATGCAAACTTATATGAAAATAGTCCAAACTATTTTGTAGAAAATATTACTGAACCAGTTCTTATTATTACTGGAAGAAGAGATCAAAATGTTCGATTCCAGGAAACTGTTGATATGGTTAGTGAGTTCAAAAAATATGGTGTAGAGCATGAATACATTATCAAAGGTGATGAAGGTCATGGCTACTCAAAAGAATCATCTAGATTAGAGCTTTGGGAAAGATATGAAAAGTTCTTAGCTAAATATTTAGATTAAAAGCTAGCTATATCTGTTTGTTTCTGTCCAAGTATTAAGGAATGCACATCGTGCGTTCCTTCATACGTATTAACTGCCTCTAAATTCATGCAGTGACGTATCACGTGATACTCATCACTGATTCCATTGCCGCCATGAATATCTCTGGCCTCTCTTGCAATATCTAAACCCTTCTGACAATTATTTCTCTTAACTAAAGAAATCATTTCTGGTTTCATTTTATTATCATCTATTAACCTTCCAACACGGAGAGCACCTTGAAGCCCTAAAGCTATATCAGTTTGCATGTTTGCAAGCTTCATTTGAACGAGTTGCTTTGAAGCAAGTGGCTTACCGAATTGAATTCTGTCTAATGTATATTCTAAAGAAGCATTCCAACAAAATTCTGCTGCGCCCATAGCACCCCAAGCTATTCCATATCTAGCCATATTTAAACAAGAAAAAGGACCTTTAAAACTCTGAACTTCAGGTAAAACTTTTTCATCAGCAACAAATACTTCATCTAAAAATATTTGGCCTGTGATAGATGCTCTTAGAGAAAATTTTCCTTCAAGCTTGGGAGTATTTAGTCCTTCCACACCCCTATCAACAATAAAACCTCTTAAAATACCCTGCTCATCCTTTGCCCAAATAATAAGAACATCAGCAATTGGAGAATTTGTAATCCAGGTTTTGGAGCCATTAAGAACATAACCCCCATCGACTTTTTTTGCATTTGTTTTCATGGAGCCAGGATCCGAACCAGCATCAGGCTCGGTAAGACCAAAGCATCCTACCAATTCCCCTTTAGCCATTTGAGGTAAATAAAATTCCTTTTGTTCTTCAGAACCAAATTTATGAATAGCATGCATTGCCAATGAGGTTTGAACACTAAAAGCAGACCTGTAACTAGAATCCACTCTTTCTATCTCTCTTGCAATAAGTCCATATGAAACATAATTTGTACCAGCACATCCATAGCCTTCAATAGGAGCACCAAGGAAGCCTAGCTTTCCCATATCTTTGTATATAGATTTATCAAAAGTCTCATTTCGATTTGCATCCAGTATTCCTGGCATTAATTCTTTTTGGCAATAATCTCTTGCTGATTTTTGAATGCTTAATTCTTCATCAGATAGCTGATCATCTAGTAGTAAAATATCTTGTATAGTCATAATTTAAATCCTTTCAATTCGGATGATACCAAATCTTGGTGACGAATAGGTGATTGAATCCTTATCTAATTCTTTGCTTACAATTCTTATCATTTCGACACTGTTACCACAAATAATAATAAGTGGTATCTCATTTTGATATTGGTATACAAAATTAAGAATCATACCCTCGACATCAAAATGCCTTTCACCATGAAGATCTAGATGTGTAATACCCCTTTCTTGAAAAACATTCATGAACTATTATTACATTCCTAATAAATAAAATAAAAATAATGGCGAAACTTCATTTCTTTTACTCAACAATGAATGCTGGAAAGTCCACATCCCTTCTTCAATCTAACCATAACTATTTAGAGAGCAATTTAGATACGCTAATTTTTTTACCTGACGAAACAAACAAAGCATCGAATGGTCAAATAGTTTCAAGAATAGGACTTAAAGCAAAGGCAGTAATAGCAGATAAGAGCTTTAATTTCATTTCATATATTAAAAATAATAAAACTCCAAAACTCAGTTGCGTATTAATTGATGAAGCTCAATTTTTATCTAAAGTACAAATTAGGCAACTTGGTGAGGTTGCTGATAAATTAAATATACCTGTGATGTGTTATGGAATCAGAACAGATTTTAGAGGAGAACTTTTTGAAGGAAGTTCAGAGTTACTCGCGCTTGCTGATAATCTTATTGAGCTCAAAACTATCTGCTATGACTGTGGAAGAAAAGCCACAATGGTTGTTAGAGTAGATGAGGACGGAAAAGTTGTAACCGAAGGATCTAAAATTCAAATTGGTGGCAATGACATATATACCCCTGTTTGCAGAAAACATTTTAGAAAAAGAACAAAAATTATATAAAAGGATAAAGTTATGAATTATACAAACACCCAATATCTATTAGATAAAAGACCTTCTGGTATGCCTGATGATGAATGCTGGAAATTGCATCAAGAAAATATTACATCTCTTGGAAAAAATGAAATTCTAATTGAAGTAAAGTATCTTTCAATTGATCCTTATATGAGAGGGAGAATGAACGAAGGAGCATCTTATGCAGCTCCAACAAAGTTAGGCGAGCCAATGGCAGGTGAGACTGTTGGCATTGTTGTTGAGAGTAACTCAGATATATATAAAGTTGGAGATAAAGTATGTGCGCATATGGGTTGGCAAACCTATATAAAATCAAAAGATACAAACCCTGTATTACTTAAAGTACCAGAATCTTCAATACCATTATCTGCCTATCTTGGTACTGTTGGTATGCCAGGAAGAACTGCATACTTCGGATTAAACCGAGTTGGCAAACCAAAAGCTGGAGAAACTCTAGTTGTCTCTGCTGCATCAGGTGCTGTTGGAACTGTTGTAGGACAGCTTGCTAAATCATACGGATGCAAAGTTATTGGAGTTGCTGGCGGTCCAGCAAAATGTGCTTTCGTTAAAGACGAGCTAGGCTTTGATGAATGTATAGATTATAAGGCTGGTAACCTTGCAGATGATCTTAAAAATGCATGCCAAGATGGTATAGATATATATTTTGAGAATGTAGGTGGTGAAGTTACAAGAGCTGTTGCTCCATTACTAAACCATGGAGCTAGAGTACCTGTATGTGGCTTTATATCTCAATATAATGTTAAGGATATTTTTGAAACAGAGACCCCATTTCATGTTTTAGGAAAACTTACTCCAAAACCTGAGCATAGATTCTTTGTTGTGACTGAATGGGCAGATGAATGGGATAAGGCTACAGATGAAATATCCAAATTAATTATTAACAATGAATTAGTTTATAAAGAGACTATTACTAAGGGATTTGAAAATGCGCCTCAGGCACTTCGCGATGTTCTTACAGGCAAAAACTTTGGCAAACAACTTATAGAAATTTAAAAAACTCCAGGCGAAAAAAAACAGAGGCTAGCTCTGTCTTTTTAGTTCGAGATCCTTAGGGGTCTAAAGTGAGATTTTCTTTAGCTCCTTGATTTCTTTCTCTTGAAATCTTGGTGGGTTTATAAGCTCTTTTTTATCGTCGACTCTTACAAACGCTTTCACCCTATGGGCTCTTCCTCTTTGATTCTCCCTACTTCCCGTCTGCAGTTGATCGTTAGTCGGAATCAAGTTGGTCTAGTAAATATACGCCTCTGAGATTTAATGTCAACACCTAAAATGAAAAAAGATTAAATAAATTTAAATACATGTCTGCATAGGTAGAATATGAGTTTAAAATATTTATTATGAAAACATTTTTACCAAAACAAGATCCTTTAAAGAGTTATAAAACATCTGCAAAGTCACTTAAAACTTTATCTCATATTGCTGACCAGTTACCAAAACTACTTTTAACTGGAACTGTACAAAAGACAATTAAATCTCTATCAGTAAATGCTCTTTCAATTGATAAAGTTATAAAAAATAATGATAAGCGTGAATTGAAACTGGCTATGGCTCAATTAAGTTTTATTGCTCATGCCTATATATGGGGTGGCAAGAATCCAGAAAAGCTATTACCAGAAGTAATTGCTAAGCCGTGGGTGAAAGTTGCAAAAATATTAGGCCGTCCACCTATTCTTAGTTATGGTAGTTACTGTTTAGATAACTGGTATAGACCGAACCCTAAAGAAGATATATCTTTAGAGAATGTTGCCCTTCTAACTAATTTTTTAGGCGGAGTTGATGAGGATTGGTTTGTTACTATTCATGTCTGTATAGAAAATGCTGCAGGTAAAGCAGTTAACGCTGCAACAAAACTTTCATTGTTAAAAGATAATGATTCTATAGAGTCTTACTCTAGTCATTTAAAAGATATTATTGCTTCGCTTCGAGAGGTAAATAAGATCTTTGCAAGGATGCCAGAAAAATGTGATCCCTATGTTTATTATCATAGGGTAAGGCCTTTTATTTTTGGAACAAAAGATAATCCTGATCTTAAGAAAGGACTTATATATGAGAATCAATTTGATAATAAGCCTCAATTTTATAGAGGGGAAACAGGAGCACAAAGCAGTATTATGCCGTTCTTAGATGGCGCTCTTGGTATTTACCATACAGAAGACCACTTAAGGCATTATCTCAATGAAATGAGGGAATACATGCCACCAGAACATAGACTAATGATAGAAAAAGTTGAAAAAAGATCAAATGCTAAGGAAGTCATACATAAGTCTAAGAAATTAAAAAATGAATATAACAAGTGCCTAGAAGAAATAAGGAGATTCAGAGCAATGCATTTAGAATTTGCTGCCACTTATATTCATAAGCAGTCCCAAATAAAAAATCCTTTTGGAAGAGGAGGCTCTACTATTACTGGAACTGGTGGCACCCCTTTTATGAAGTATTTAAAAAAACATAGGGATGAAACCCAGAAACAAAAAATAAAAACTAACTAATACCTTCAACCAAAACTACAAGCCTTTCTGCTGATTTTTTAATATGCTCTAATGCATGCTGATATTCTTCTGAGTTATAGCATGTCTTAGCTTCCTCAAAAGAATTGAACTCAATAAGAACTGTTCTTTCGTAGCCCTCTCCTTCGAGCTCAATTTGCTTGCCACCTCTAGTCAGAAAAGTGCCATTAAATTTATTGATTATAGGTCCAGCGAGCTCCACATAATTTGCAAATTCACCAGGTTCAAAAACATGGCATCTAACTATCCAATATGCTTTCATTTAGGCTTTAAATTTTAAACGCATATTATGAAGGATTGGTTCTGTGTAACCACTAGGTTGAACCCTACCTTTAATTGCTAGATCGCATGCAGCCTTAAATGCAATTCCTTCAAAGGATGGTGCCATATTAATATACTCAGAATCAGAAGCATTCTGACCATCTACAATTGCAGCCATCTTCTTCATTGATTGCAAAACTTGCTCTTCAGAGCAGATTCCATGATGTAACCAATTTGCTATATGTTGACTTGAAATTCTACACGTTGCCCTATCTTCCATTAAACCAACGTTGTTGATATCTGGAACTTTTGAGCAGCCCACACCATGATCAATCCATCTAACAACATAACCTAAAATACCTTGAGAGTTATTGTCCAATTCTGCTGATATTTGTTCAGCGGTTAATGTTTCTGGATTAGGATGAACTGGTATTGTCAAAATATCATCAATACTAGCTTTTTGCCTCGACTGAATTTTTTCTTGTTCTGCATCAACTAATATTTGATGATAATGAATAGCGTGAATTGAAGCTGCAGTAGGCGATGGTACCCATGCGCAATTAGCTCCAGCTTTTGGATGCATGGTTTTGGTGTTATACATACCCAACATTTCATCAGGCATTGGCCACATACCTTTACCAATTTGGGCACTACCTCTAAAGCCTGTTTCTAATCCTGTATCAACATTCCAATCTTCGTAAGCTGCGATCCATGGCTGCTGTTTCATATCAGCTTTTGCAATCATTGGTCCTGCTTCCATGCTTGTGTGAATTTCATCTCCAGTTCTATCCAGGAAACAAGTATTAATAAATATAACTCTGTCTTTAGCTGCTTTAATACATTCTTTTAAATTA
>CAYXZT010000037.1:0-9673 GCA_964469915.1 uncultured Gammaproteobacteria bacterium | reverse complement strand
ACTTGAGATATTGTATTTTCTAGTTCATTCATTATGTGAGTTTAGTTTAAATTCTGTGAAAAAGGTCTCTTAGAGCCTTTTAAGTTTGATATTTTTATTAATATTAATGTCTATACTCAAGGCTTAAGCCTATGATTCTTCCTCTTGGATCATGTACTCTAGTATCAAAACTAAAATCAGGGGCATCATAAAGTCTTGGAGCAGACTCATCAAAAATATTTGTTATTGAAAACTTCATATTCAGGGCGCCATTTTTAGTTGAGATAAGCTTGCTCGAATATAAGTCAAATACTAAAAATGATTCAACTCTACTTTTATAACCATATTCAAGACCAAGTCCAGAAATAGGCCTACTATTTTTGTATCCATCAATGTGGCGGGCATTTAAGCCAATGCTGTAATTCAGGTAGTCCCAATTTATAAAAATATTTACCCTTTTCTTTGGTAATGAATGAGTATTAGCATCGTAGTTATATTTGCCTACTCTATTTATCATTTTATTGTGATGCTCTTCCTCTACAACATTAATTTTGTTATTTGGAGTAAGGAATTTATTGATAGAAGTTCCCTTAATAGCAAACGCTATGACACCATTCTTTTCAAGATTGATAAGAGCTTCATAACTTAAATCAAATCCACTAACCTCAGTATTTGTCTCATTAAAATATGTTGTCGTAATTCCAATAAGATCTCCTTCTATATTTCTAGTAATACTTAGCCCATTTGGGTTTGATAGAAGCATAGCCTGAGCACTTTGGACCTCAATTCTATTCTTATAATCTATATCCCATAAATCAACAGTTAGTCTTTGGCCTCCTGTATTAAATATAAAGCCAAGATTATTATTGTTTGATGTTGCTGGCTTAAGGTTTGGATTTCCAATTTGCGCCTGCCTTACAAATGGGGAAGTACCATTAAAATCTCTTACACTTCCCAAGTTAATATCACTAGAAAACATTTGTGCCATAGATGGCATTGAAAAAGACGAGCTTTTTGAAGCCCTTATAGTTAAATTATTATTAGCTATATATTTAACCGAAAGCTTTGGATCAAAAGATGAATCATTTCCAAAATCCTCATACCTGCCAGCAACTCTTAGGCTAAAACTTTCTAAAAAATCTTTTTCGATTTCAAAAAAACTAGCATATTTATTTCTAGACTTAGAGACATCAATACCTCCACCCAGGAAAAACAAATCAGCAGTTTTTATTATCTTTCCATTTGTATCAAACTCAGCTCTACTAATTTCATCATATGAGACATTCAGGGCTTCTTTATTTAATTGGACTCCATATGCAACCGAATAGCCAGACCAAGCATTAGATCTTAATATAAGATCCAGGCTTTCAAGATTGGCTTTTTTAATAGATTTTTCAGAGCCTCTTACATAATTTATAAGAGCCTCTGAGTTTTGGGATGAATCAAAAAGATTCCAAAAAACAATCTCCCCACCAGAAATACCCATATCTGTTCCATTAATAGAATCTAAAAATCTTGAATCTATTATGTCTGGTCTTAGGTGTTTATTTGAATGCTCACTAAGGGTGTACGAAACCTCTAAGCCTATATCTTTTCCGATCGATGTATTGATCGTTTGGCTAAAGTGATACTGATCTATGTCTTTAGGAGAATTCGGAGAAGCATAATCAGACCCAAGAGGACGGCCAAACCACTTTACAGCAACATCAAATGGGTTGCCTCCTTCTCCAGGCTGAATCATGCGAGACAAGAAGGGAAGAGCTGGGTAGGAAGGGGATTGTGGATTGTCATTAATATTGATATTTGATGAAATGAAATTGATACCATAATCAAAACTATCTGCTTCATAAGCTAAATTAATATAGAATTTCATTTGATTTTCATCATTAACTATATTAAATCTGTTTCCGTATGCAAAACCGCATGTCGTTGAGTTTGTTAAAACCCCCCCATTATTAATACAGTCTGGATCAGGAATTTTCTGATTTTTAGAATAATCCCCAGCCCAAATACCAGCTGGCAAAGAAACAGCATCAGAAACTTTAAAAGATCTGCCTAAGCCACTTATAGCTAGTTCAGCAATTCTAGGAATCTCTATAGCCGATAAGGGTGCTCTTTTTAATAAATTAATACCTAGAACATAGGAAGTTTTTTTATATGAAGAGCCAAATAATAAACCTAGTGAAGAATCAGTTTGATTGTAATTAGATGTTTTCTTATGTCCTGCTTGAACCTTTAGTCCAGAAAAATTCTTATGCGTGATAATGTTTATTACTCCCGCAACCGCATCAGATCCATAAAGCGAGGTAGCTCCTTCTTTTAATACCTCAATTCTTTTTAGAGCTATCTCTGGAATGATATTTGCATCTATATATCCTTCACCTTCATTAGAGGGTGTGCCGGCAAAAGTCTGTCTCTTAGAATTTATTAATAGCAAGGTAGATGCTTGATCTAGACCACGCAAGGTTATTGCATTCATACCCTGGTCAACCCCATCCAATGTGTTGGATTGGAAGTGTGAACCAGAAGAAGAGCTTAGGTACTTACTTATTTCAGCTATATTTGAAATATTAAAATTTTTATAATCTTCCTCTGTAATAATATCTACAGGAGAAGAATCCTGCTCGGTATTTTCTAACAAAGTTCCAGTTACAACCAGCTCTTCTACCTCTGCGTAAAGGTAGGTGAAAGAAGATATTAATATTGAAAATATTAAACTAATTTTAATTTTCATTTATTTTTGCATTTTATAAAAAATGCATTTTACAAGACATTAGTTCAAGAAAGTGACTAAAAAATATATTTGTATAAGTTTCTACTCGTCATGACACAAACAATCTGAGTCAATACATATTCTATAGTTATTGTAGTGTGAGTAGGCTATGAAAATAGATCCTATTAAAGTTAGACCCTTTTCACCGAATTCTCCAAATAAAATCTCACCCAAAAAAATTGCCCCAACAAGCATGGTCAAACCAATAACTCCTATAAGAAGAAAGTTTATAGTTTTATGATTCTGATAACCTAGAGCTAGGGCCAAAACACTAATCGGTAATGTGCATAATAAAATTAATTTGTGAATTAATTCGTTTTCAAGAAAAGAAAATAAAAATCCTGAAGAAAACATTAAAAGAGAAGGGGTAAGAAAGCAATGAGCAACACAGACCGCAGATAAAGTAATTGCTAGTTTGTCAGAAGTTAATTGCGCATTCATCATAAGTTTTATTAAAAACCTCAAAACCCATGTAAATTATGGGTTTTGAGATTATAAATTATAGATACTTAATAAGTTAAATTAAACTTAATTCCATAATTTCTTCCAGGCAATGGAACCTCGTTTTTTACAAATGAGGAATGATTCCTAGCTACTTCATCAAGTAAGTTCTTACCAAATAATGTTACTTTAAGGTTGCTAGTTCCATTTAGATAAAATGTTTTAGTTAACCTGGTATCTAACATTTGATATCCATTAGTTGCAGTTTCACCTTCACCAAAATCGTTTTGTTTTGCTACATCTTTTAGATCAAGTTTAAAGACCACATCTTCCTGTTTATATGATAATGAGTATACATTTCTAGATGGATTTATTCTCGGAACATTATGCCCATCAGAAAATTTAGCATTTACTACATCTCTTCCAAAAGACAATTGAAGTTGCCCTTTATTAAGATCAATAGTTCTTCCAAATTCTATCTCATAACCATCAAATTCTGCATCTTCTTGAATATAATTTGCATGCATTAAGCTTCCATGACCATGATCATCCTCATCCTCATGATGCTCATCTTCATCCTCATGATGCTCATCTTCATCTTCATGATGTTCATCTCCATGCATTTCATGGTCATCATCCTCATCCATAAGAGTGATGTAATTATCAACATCATTAATGTAGAAGCTTGCATAACCAAAGTATTCGCCATTATCAAAATTAAATGAAATATCTATATTATTTGATGTTTCACTGCTCAATGTTGGGTCGCCAACTTCAAATCTCCCTGTAGCTAAATGAGGACCATTCATAAATAGTTCAATAACCGAAGGCATTCTTTCTACACTTGAAAAACCTAAATTAATATCTAGGTTATCAGTAAGGTCTCTTCCAATACTTACGGCAAAGCTATTTGTATTTTCATCAATATTGTAGCTATCGATATCTCCATGGTCTTCGTCTGTTACAGTTCCAGATCTATCTACTTGATCTAGCCTCATGCCAAAATCAAGATGAAATGGTTCAAAGTCTCTACCTACAAAATAACCAAGTGTTAGTACTTCATTATTTGCAGGGTTCATAAATGCTTCTTCTCCAAAGATTGAAGTATTTTCGTCAACGTAATTAAATGAGAATTTTTGAGTCATAACGTCGTTAGACATATCAAAAATCGCACCATATTCAGTGGCATTATTTAAGAAATTTGTTGGCGCATGTTCTTCATGTTCTTCTTCACCCTCATGTTCTTCGTGGCCTTCTTCTTCAGCATGAGCTTCAGTTAAGACATAATCAGTATCTCTATAGGTGTAGTCTACTTTTTTAACAAAATTGCCATTAATATTATATGACCCTTTGATTGTAAAACTTTCGGAATCAGTAGTTGAGAATATTCTTTCCTCTTCATGCTCTTCCTCGTCACCATGCTCGTCACCATGTTCATCATCATGATCATCACCGTGTTCGTCAGCATGCTCATCTCCATGTTCATCACCATGAAAAGGAATACCATAAACACTCTTGAGGCTATCTACAGAAAGTCCAACGTAACCCCAGTCTCCTACCTTTGAAATTCCAAATTTAGTTGCCTCAACAGCAAAATCAGAATTGTTAACATACCCAAGGTTTTCTTCGTGCTCTTCATGTCCCTCTTCATGATCCTCTTCATGCTCTTCTTCATGAAGAATAGCTCCATTAGGAATATCATAGTTACCAAATTCAGTATTTTTATATCCAAAATTTACATTGAAACCATTAATGTTTCTTTTGAGATTAACAAATTCAGAACTCCCATCATTTACAGATTGAGTCTCATATCCTATTTTTACTTCTGGGATTTCAAAATTCATGGCAGCAATACAGTCATCAACTACGTTGATTATTCCTCCAATTGTTCCATTTGCATAAAGTAAAGAAGATGGACCTTTTACTATCTCTATTTGTTGAATATCATTTAAATCAACATCATTTAAATGATCAACACCAAGTCCTGATACGTCTCTGTTGACCATTCCGTTTTTAAGAATTTTGACTCTTGGGCCTGACATTCCTCTAATTATTGGTTGTCCAACAGCAGCACCATAATCTGCCATAGATATCCCTAGATAACCATCTATAGCATCACCTAGGCTTGTTGTTGCATCATTAACAATCTCATCTCCATTAATAACATAGAGAGGGTTGGTAATTTCAGTGGAATCTATTAAAGCAGAAGTAACCACTATTTCTTCTACATCTTGAGCAATAATTGATGATGAAAACATCGAAGATGCTGACATAACAATAAATGCGTTAAAAAATTTGTTCATAAGAACTCCTTAAAAAAATTAAAAATTAAAAATTAAAAATTTAAGTTTTTTGGTGGAGCTCTTGATTTAAAATTATAAAAATATGGGGAAAAGAAATCTTTTTCAAATCTATCAGATAGCGTCTCTATTAGTCGAACAGTAGTTTTTTTTGCTTTTGCCTCTGCTGTATATAGAGTTTTATTCTCACAATACTCACATTCAACAATTGAATGCATATCCTCGAAATGATCATGAACGAATGGATCAGACGAAATAACAGTAACAAACAGGAAGCCTGCTAACAGGGTAATTATTTGTCTATTTAAACTCTTCATATAATTTATTTAATGCTTTAAACAAACCAGCCCTGATATGTTTCCAGCTTTAAGGTCAGCGATAGTATCATTTGCCTTAGATATATGTCTAGCCTCAACAGGAACCGATTCAATTTTCCCAGTCCTAACAAGGTCCATCAATTCTTTCATCTCTTGAATACTACCAAGGTAGGATCCTTGCAAAACTCTAGAAGTAAAAGTCATTAGAGGGAGTTGAACTTCAAACTTACCTCCAAGCATTCCTACAAGAATATATAAACCATTTTTATTAAAACCAAAAAGATCATAGCCAAATTGAATCGATGCTTCCGCACCAACATAATCAATAACAGTTGTTGCTCCTCCATCTGTCAGATCCATAATTCTTTGTTTTGCATCTTTGTGAGAAGAATTAATAACCTCAGAGGCTCCGGCGGCCTTTGCAATCTCAAGCTTTGCATCATCAATATCTACAACAATAGGGCTTATATCGAATGCAGCTTTTGCAATTTTCAAAGCCAACAATCCTAATCCACCAGCGCTAATAATCACAAGTTTTTTTTCATTGGGTTTTATATTAGCTTTTTTTAATGAGCTATAGGCCGTAAGACCTCTACACGCATAACTTCCTGCAAGCTCATCAGGAGTATCTCCGGCATCGAAAAGGTATCTAGAATGCTTCACCATAACATATTCTCCATAGCCACCATTTACTGAAACACCTATATTTTGAGCTGTTAGTGGCCCGCATTCATGTTCATTATTATTAATGCATGCCTCACATTCGCCACAGCCTATCCATGGGTAAACTACAAATTTTTTACCAACTTCAATATTGTTAACATTTTGCCCAACAGATACTACCTCACCAAAAACCTCGTGACCCATTGCAAGAGGTTGAACAAGTCTTGAAGCCATTTTTTTTCCATTGCCAATATCAAAAAAACCATCATGAATATGAATGTCAGTATGGCAAACACCACAAGCTATAGTTTTAACAAGAACCTCATCTCCCTCAGGAATAGGAGTTTCTAATTCTACTTCCTTTATTGGTCCAGCATTTTCAAAAACTTGATATGATTTCATCGTTCCTTAATTTAAATTTAATATTATTATAGATGATAAATTTCTTTTTACAGCTTAAGGGTATGTGGATATACTTTTGATATGTACACAACAAACAATAAACTAATTTTATTAATCGCTCTGATCTCGATATCAAATATTTCTTATGCAGAAAAAGCGCCTTTTGAATCATCTTATGAGCCGCTACCTTACACAAATACAATTTTTAGAAATGCCAATATTTATGATGGTGAGGGAAATGAGTTCTCTGAAACTGATCTTTTAATTAAAGATGGAAAAATCATTTCTATAGGATCTGATCTTCCAAGCTCGCCTGAGTTTATAGAGGTAGATGCATCTGGAAAATGGATCACACCAGGAATAATTGATATTCATTCTCATATGGGTGTTTATTCAGCTCCAAGCGTGTCTACAAGCTCAGATGGCAATGAATCTACAAGTCCGGTTACAGCTGATGTATGGGCTGAGCATTCTATATGGACTCAAGATCCTCAGTTTGCATTAGCACTAAAAGGCGGTGTAACCACTTTCCATGTTTTGCCTGGCTCAGCAAACTTAATTGGAGGAAGGGGTGTTACTGCTAAAAACGTTCAAAGGAATACAATAAATTCTATGAAATTTCCAAATGCTCCACATACATTAAAAATGGCATGTGGAGAAAATCCAAAAAGAGTTTATGGCAATAGAAAGCAGGCTCCATCAACAAGAATGGGTAATATTGCTGGATATAGGAAGGCCTGGATAGAGGCAGAATCTTATCTAAGTCGTCTAGATGAATATGATTCAAAATCTGATGAGGCAAAAGAAATAGGTTATAAACCCAAAAGAGATTTAGAGTTAGACACTCTTGCAGGAGTTTTAAGAGGAGAAATCTTGGTTCACAACCATTGCTATAGAGCAGGTGAAATGGCAATGATGATAGATGTCGCAAAAGAATTTAATTATAAAATTACAGCATTCCATCATGCAGTAGAAGCATACAAAATTGCTGATTTATTAGCTGAAAATAATATTTGTGCAGCCTTGTGGGCAGACTGGTGGGGGTTTAAACATGAAGCATATGATATGGTCCAGGCAAATGTAGCCATCGTTGATCAGGCTAAAGGTGGAACTGGATGCGCTATAGTTCACTCAGATAGTGAAATAGGCATTCAACATCTCAATCAAGAAGCATCTAAGGCACTTTCAGCAGGCATTAAAGCTGGCTATAAAATATCTAAAGCACGAGCTATGAGATGGATTACAAGTAATCCTGCAAAAGCTGCAGGAATATATGAAGAAACTGGATCGCTTAAAGTGGGAAAAAATGCCGATGTTGTTCTTTGGTCTAAAAACCCTTTCAGCGTTTATGCTCTTGCAGAAAAAGTTTATATAGATGGAGCTATAGCGTTTGATAAGGAAAAAGAACTATTGCCAAATACAGATTTTGATATCGGAATATTAAACCCAACAAAAAATAGGATACAAGAATAATGATAAATAAAAATATATTCTTTTCAGCACTTCTTATTTTCAGCGTTAATTCTATGTTAGCGGAAAGTATCGTTATCAAAAATGCAACTATATATAATGGCTTGGATGATAATCCATTTACTGGAAATATATTAATCGAAGATGGCTTAATAAAAAAAGTATCAAAATCTTTATTACAAGGTAGTAAAGTCATAGATGCTAATGGAAAAATTGTTACTCCTGGATTTATAGCTGCTGGTACAGAGATTGGAATTGTAGAAATTGGCTCATTGAGCGTTACAAGAGATGATGAATCAAATATTTATAGTATTGGATTTAGTATTCATGATGCATTCAATCCAAATTCAACATTGATTCCATGGAATAGATCAAATGGTATAACATCTGCAATTACTCTCCCAAGAAATACTTCAAGTCCTATAGGTGGCCTAGGTTCATTCTTTGTTTTAGATAGCAATCTTGATATTAATAGCAAAGAAGATATGGCTATGATTGGAAGAATTGGTGGCAGCGGTTCGTCGTCAAGATCCGAGATGCTTTTATTAACAGATGATATTTTATCTTTTGCTTCATCTATATCAGCTAAAGATATGAAGACTACTTCGGATATAGATTCTTTAATTGACTCTTCTTCTTTGGCAGATTATCTAGAACTCAAGCCAAGAGATATTAAAGCTTTATACAAATTAGTGAATGAAAATTTACCTTTAATAATAAAGTCGAATAGAGCATCAGATATCCTTAAACTTATTCAGCTTAAAGAAAAATATAATCTTAATCTAGTAATAATGGGGGCACAAGAAGCATCCTTGGTTTCTAAACAAATAGCAGACTCAAAAATACCATTAGTAGTTAATCCTATAAATAATATACCTAATTCTTTTGATGAGTTAGCTGCAAACAAAAATCTATCAAGCAGACTTGAAGAAGCTGGTGTCTTGATGATGTTTAATTATGGTGGCCATAACTCTCATCTTATGAGGCAGGGAGCTGGCATAGCTGTAGCTAACGGCATGTCATATGGAGGAGCAATAAGAGCGTTAACAAGTAACGTAGCATCTTCATTTAACATAGAAGATAGAGGAAGTATTAGTCCTGGCAAAGCTGCTGATTTAGTTATTTGGGAGGCCGACCCACTTGAGCCATCAAGTATGCCTGAGAAAGTATTTATTAATGGTATTGATATGGATCTAACAACCAGGTCAACAAGGCTAAGAGATCGATATACAAAAAATCTTGATAAGCCAAATACTTATAGAAACTAAGTAATTGGTGCCGGCACCAAGAGTCGAACTCGGGACCTACTGATTACAAATCAGTTGCTC
>CAYXZT010000036.1:0-9762 GCA_964469915.1 uncultured Gammaproteobacteria bacterium | reverse complement strand
ATATTCTTTCCAGCAATGTCTGGGGCGCTGCCATGACAAGGTTCATACATCCCTTGTGAAGAACTATTTAAAGATGCTGAAGGAAGCATACCTATTGAACCCGATAAGGTTGCGGCAATGTCTGAAAGGATATCTCCAAACAAATTGCTTGATACAATAACGTCAAATTGATTTGGGTTTAAAACCAGCTGCATAGCAGTGTTATCAGCAAGCTGGTGAGAAAGTTCTACTTCAGGATAGTCTTTTGCCATATCAGTTACTACGGATCTCCAAAATTTAGAAACTTCTAAAACATTAGCCTTTTCTACAGAGCAAACCTTGCCGCTTCTTTTCTTTGCAGACTCAAATGCAACTTTAGCAATTCTTCTGATCTCGTCTTCATTATAGATCATTGTGTTAAATGCATATGGTGGTGTTTCATCAGAAACTATTGCTCTAGGTTCTCCAAAATATATTCCACCTGTAAGTTCTCTTACTATTAAAATATCAAGATCTTGAATTATTTCATTTTTAATAGGAGATGCACTCGCGAGTTCATTAAAGAGAAATGCAGGCCTTAGATTTGCAAATAAACCTAACTCTTTTCTTAGGCCTAATAAGGCCTGTTCGGGTCGTGACTCCCAATCTAGCTCATCCCATTCTGGACCACCAACTGCACCAAATAAAATAGCATCAGATTTTTTAGCCTCATCAAGAACTTCATTTGGAAGAGGAGATCCTTTTATATTATATGAAGTTCCACCTACATCCATTTGTTTAACTTCATAATCAAGTTGATACTCATCAATTAAAAAGTCTAAAACTTCCTTGGCAGAACTGGTAACTTCTTTTCCAATACCATCTCCAGGTGTAATTAATATTTTTTTACTCATCTGCATATATCCATGGTTTATTATTTCTTCTTATTTTTTCAAATAATTTTATGTCGTCACTATATTTGAGTGTCATATCAACATCATCTAAACCCAATACTATTCTTTCAAGAAGGTTATCTTCAACATCAAAGGAATATTCTTGAGAGTTATTAAATTCTATTTTTTTTGAATCAAGACTAACAGATATGTCTGAAATTTTATTAGAAAACATAACATCTATCTGATCTTTGGATAGCTTTATAGGCAAGACACCATTTTTAAAACAATTGTTATAAAAGATATCGCCAAATGAGGAAGCTATAACAACCCTGAAACCAAAATCTCTTAAAGCCCAAACTGCATGCTCCCTTGAGGATCCGCAACCAAAATTATCTCTAGTCAAAAGTATATTGGCTTTGTTAAATGGTTCTTGATTTAAAATAAAGTCGGGATTTATAACTCTTTGATTTTTGGTGATGCCTAGCTTGCCTTCATCAAGATAACGCCAGCCATCAAAAAGATAATCTTCAAATCCAAATTTTTTAATAGATTTTAGATATTCTGTAGGAATAATTTGATCAGTATCAATATTATCTCTGTCGATTGATGCAACAGTTCCTTTTATTTGAAGCTCATTACCAACTATTTTCATGACAAGTCTCCAATCACACCCTTAATGGCAGTATGTGCAGCCATAATTGGACTCATAAGATGAGTTCTACCAAGGTTTCCTTGTCGACCTTCAAAATTTCTATTTGATGTAGATGCGCATCTTTCGTATGGTTTTAATTGATCAGGATTCATTCCAAGACACATAGAACATCCTGGATCTCTCCATATAAAACCCGCTTCTTCAAATACCTTATCTAAACCTTCCGCCTCTGCTTGTGCCTTAACCATTCCTGATCCAGGAACCACAATGGCTTCAGTAATACTTTGTGAAACTTTTTTTCCTTTTATCGCTGATGCTGCTTCTCTGAGATCCTCTATCCTTGAATTAGTGCATGATCCAATAAAAACTCTATCAAATTTAAGGTCGGTAAGCTTCTGACCTTCTTCAATACCCATATA
Source organism: uncultured Gammaproteobacteria bacterium (assembly GCA_964469915.1). GTDB lineage: Bacteria > Pseudomonadota > Gammaproteobacteria > Magnimaribacterales > D2472 > SCGC-AAA076-P13. Next base: position 7,837 of record CAYXZT010000036.1, on the reverse strand, counting down.
TTGTTTTGCTAACTCTATATTTTTTTTGTTAGCTAGAAGTCCTGAACTTGGTTCGGGCAATGCCGCATCATAATCAACAACCATCTCTGGAGAGGTTCCCCAAGTAACTTGAGGTTTTATAATAGAAACATCAATAACAACCTCTTTATCAAAGATGGCATTTTCATCTGAACTCAGGCTATCCCAATGTTTTTGAGCTAGTTTTAAATGATTTTCATCTAAAAATGAATGCTCTTTTACATAATCTGAAGTCGTTGAGTCGGGTGCTACCAATCCAACCTTGGCACCAGCTTCAATAGCCATGTTGCATATTGTCATTCTTGCTTCCATTGAAATATTATCAATATAATGCCCTGCAAACTCGATCGCATGCCCATTACCGCCAGCAGTTCCAATTTTTCCAATAAGATAAAGAACTATGTCTTTTGATGAAACTCCTTGCTGCGGCACTCCTTCAAAAATCACTCTCATATTTAAAAGTTTTGAAACCTTTAGAGTTTGAGTCGCGAGAACATGTTCAACCTCTGAAGTACCAATGCCCATAGCTAAGCAACCAAAAGCACCATGTGTTGAGGTGTGTGAGTCACCACAAACTATTGTCATGCCAGGCAATGTGTAACCTAATTCTGGACCAATCACATGGACAATACCTTGATTGGTTGAAGTAATATCAAATTGCTTTATTCCAAATTTATTACAATTCTTATCTAATTCAACAACCTGAATTTTTGAAATACTGTCATCGATATTATCTACAGTAAAGGACTTACCCCTCTCGGTTGGCACATTGTGGTCAGGAGTTGCAATATTGGCTCCAAGTCTCCAAGGTGAAAGACCTTTTTTTGAAAGACCTTCAAATGCTTGGGGAGAAGTAACCTCATGAAGGTACTGCCTATCAATGTATATTAAGGATTCGCCTGAATCTAAAGTTTTTATATGGTGCTCATTCCAAAGCTTGTCATATAAAGTATCAGGCATGTTATTTTTTGAAAGGTAATTTTTGGTCAACATCACCGCATTGAGCTCTATTTCTCAAAAGGTGATCTATTAGAACGAGGTTTGCCATAGCTTCAGCAATTGGAACAGCTCTTATACCAACACAAGGGTCGTGCCTACCGGTCACTTCAATGTTGACTTCTTTACCTTCGATATCAACGCTTTTACCAGTATTTTTAATACTAGATGTAGGTTTGATAATAAAATTAATATTGATGTCATCACCATTTGATATGCCGCCTAGTATTCCTCCAGCATTATTAGATGAGAAGCCATCTGCTCGCATTTCATCTCTTACATCTGAGCCTTTGTAATTAAGTATGTCATCGGTATTTCCAATAGAAACTGACTTCACTGCATTAATACTCATAATAGCCTTTGCTAAATCAGCATCCAACTTATCAAATACAGGCGCGCCAAGACCAACTGGGCAGTTTTCAATTGTTACTCCAAGTTTAGCTCCTACAGAATTTCCTTCTGCTATTAGCTCAGCAAATAAATCGTCTAATTCTGGCAATTTTGATGCATCAGAAAAAAAATACTTATTATTATTACTCTCTGTATGGTTGATATTATCTGCTTTAATAACGCCAATTTGACTAACATAACTTGTAGTTTTAACGCCTATACTGTTTAAATATTTTTTTGCGATTGCTCCAGCAGCGACCCTCATAGCTGTCTCTCTAGCACTAGATCTTCCACCACCTCTGTAATCTCTATGACCATATTTGGCCTGATATGTAATATCAGCATGGTTCGGCCTAAAAGTATCTTTAATATTTGAGTAATCTTTTGATCTTTGATCTTGGTTATAAATAATTAAGCTTATTGGTGTTCCAGTAGTTTTACCTTCAAAAACACCAGATAAAATCTCAACCAAATCATCTTCTTTTCGTTGAGTCGTTACATCTGATTGGCCTGGTTTTCTTCTATTGAGTTCGTGCTGGATATCGCCTTCATTAAGCTCAATATTTGGTGGGCATCCATCGATAATACAACCCAAAGCCTTACCATGGCTTTCACCAAAGGTAGTAACCTTAAATAATTCTCCAAAAGTATTGCCTGACATGGCAATGATTATAGTCCAAAAAAGCTTTGAAGCCCCAAATTTATAGCTTTGTTAGTAATTAAAAATTATTTGTATCGACAGCGAATAGATCTTGAAAATCTGTAACAGAAATATTTTCTAGATCTTTTTGTTTTGTGCATAAATTATAAATCTCAGCACATTTATCAGTGCCATATGTGATTTCAAGATTTTTTAAGAATTTTTGTTCTAAGACAGGTATGCCTTCTTCTCTTCTTCTCTTATGCCCAATTGGATATTCAACTTCAACCTCATCAGTTGAAGAGCCATCATTAAAATGAATTTGAATTTTGTTAGCAATAGATCTTTTATCTGCCTCGTGATATTCAGTTGAATATCTTACATCTTCAGAAATAACCATCTTTTCTCTAAGAGCATCTACTCTCGGATCAGAAGCAACATCATCTTCATAATCTTCAGCAACTAAGTCACCTTTTAGAAGTCCAATAGCTATCATGTATTGAAGACAATGATCTCTATCGGCTGGATTATTGAGCTCTCCTACTTTGGAAATAATTCTGATAGCTGATTCATGAGTAGTAACATTGATTGTTGCAATGTCATCTAGTCTATCTTTTATAATTGGATGAAGTGTTACTGCAGCCTCAACAGCAGTTTGAGCATGAAATTCAGCAGGAAAGCTAATTTTAAATAGAATATTCTCCATAACGTAACTTTCGAAAGGTTGAGGTAGTGATAGCTTCTCGCCATTAAATGAGACATCTTCAAATCCCCAGACTGGAGCAGATAGAACTCCTGGATAGCCCATTTCTCCAGAAAGAGTAATCATTGCAAGCCTAACAGCTCTAGATGTAGCATCTCCAGCAGCCCAGCTTTTTCTTGAACCTGCATTTGGTGCATGCCTGTATGTTCTCAAACTTTGGCCATCAACCCAAGCATGGCTAACCGCATCCATTATTTGATCTTTACTTCCGCCCATTAGTTTTGTCACTAAAGCAGTTGAAGCAACTTTTACTAATACAACGTGATCAAGACCAACTTTGTTAAAACTATTCTTTAAAGCTAAGATGCCTTGAATTTCATGAGCCATGATCATTGACTCTAAGACTATCTTCATTTTTAAGGGTTCTTTGCCCTCTGAAATATTTTTTTGCGATATGAAATCTGCAACAGCTAATATAGCTCCCAGATTATCAGAAGGATGGCCCCACTCAGCGGCAAGCCAGGTATCGTTATAGTCTAGCCACCTAATTATGCAACCAATATCAAAGGCTCCTTTAATTGGATCTAGTTTAAAATTAGTGCCTGGAACTCTTACTCCAAAAGGAACTGATGATCCCTCCACAACTGGTCCCAACATTTTTGTACAAGCTGGAAATTTAAGAGCAAGTAGGCCACAACCAATAGTGTCAATTAAACAATTTCTTGCTGTATCAAGAGCAAGATCAGATTGGACTTCGAAATTTACAACATAGTCAGCTATTTCTTTGATGACATCGTCGTAATCTGGTCTAACATTAAGATCAACATTTGCTGACATGTTTATACTCTGTCTTCTAAATCAACCCATTCAGAGCTTTCCACGCCAGTATAGTCTGCACTTGGTCTAATTATTCTGTTATTGGCTCTTTGTTCCATACAATGAGCAGTCCAACCAGATACTCTAGACATAACAAAAATGGGTGTAAATAATTTTGTTGGAATACCCATATAAAAATAAGCAGGAGCATGGAAAAAGTCTGCATTAGCAAACATCTTCTTCTCATCAGCCATAACTTTTTCTACCTCTTCAGCTACCTGGTATAGGTCATCATTATCATGAAGAAGCGAAAGCTCTTTTGCAAATTCTTTAATTACAGCGTTTCTTGGATCACGAATTGAATAAACAGCATGTCCAAAACCCATAATCTTTTCTTTGTTCTCAAGCATGGAAAGGATATTTTCTTTTGCCTGTTCTCTTGATGTCCAGTTTTCAATAAGCTCCATAGCTTTTTCATTGGCTCCTCCATGCAAAGGGCCTCTTAATGAACCAATTGCAGCTACAACGCATGAGTGAATGTCAGACATTGTTGAAGCACAAACTCTTCCCGTAAATGTTGATGCATTAAATTCATGCTCAGCATATAAAACAAGAGATACGTCCATAACCTTTCTATGAAGATCACTTGGTGTTTTGCCATGGAGAATATGCAAAAAATGTCCTGCCATAGAATCTTCATCATTAACTAAATCTATGTCGACTCCTTCATGAGAAAACTTATACCAGTAAGTAACAATTGATGGCATTGTTGCAATCATTCTATTTATTGAATTTAGCTGGTTAGAAAAATCGCCTTCAGGCTCAAGATTTCCAAGCATAGATGTACCAGTTCTCATAACATCCATAGGATGAGCACTAGCAGGTATTTTTTGAAGAACTTCTTTTAGAGCCTGAGGTAGATCTCTTTGATTTTTTAAAGATTCTTTATAATCTTTAAGTTCATTTGTATTGGGTAATTTATTGTATAAAAGTAGATATGCAACTTCTTCAAAAGTAGCTTTTTCAGCAAGAGTTTCAATCTTATGACCCCTGTAAGCCAAACCCTCTATCTGACCAACTGTAGAAAGTGAAGTTTCTCCTGCTACCTGACCTCTTAGACCAGCTCCTTCTAGTTTTTTTACCATCTTTTGTATCCTCTAGTTTGTTTTTTTGAGAAAAAGCTCATCTAGCTTATTTTCATATTCATGATAGTTAAGTCTTTCGTATAGCTCATCTCGGGTTTGCATTATATCTAACAGATGCTCTTGTGTCCCTTCTTTGGCTAGAGAAATGTAAATTTTTTCCGCAGCTTTGCTCATTGCTCTAAATGCAGTTAATGGATATAAAATCATATCTACACTAGCTTCTTTCAATTGGTCTTTTGTAAATAATGGAGTCTTTCCAAACTCAGTAATATTAGCAAGCAATGGAACATCTATAGCATTTTTAAATTCTTTATACTCTTCAAGCGATGTAACTGCCTCCAAGAAAATTCCATCAGCTCCCTGCTGAACATAACTTGATGCTCTCTCTATTGCACCACTCATTCCTTCAGAAGCCAATGCATCTGTCCTTGCCATTATAAAAAAAGATTCATCATGCCTACCATCAACAGCTGCTTTAATTCTATCTTCCATTTCAGCTGAAGATACGATTGATTTATTAGGTCTGTGGCCACATCTTTTTTGAGAGACTTGATCTTCCATATGAACGGCTCCGCAGCCAGCATTGATCATCTCTTTTATAGTTCTTGAAATATTAAAAGCGCCTCCCCAACCAGTATCAATGTCTACTAGCAAAGGAAGTGATGTTGAATTGGATATTCTTTTAACATCTATCAAAACATCTTCCATGGAAGTGATTCCTAGATCTGGCATTCCATATGAAGCTGCAGCAACTCCTCCACCAGAAAGATAGATAGCTTTATGACCTGCTTGTTCAGCTAAGATTGCTGAATATGCATTGATAGTTCCTGGGATTACAAGAGGAGAATTTGATTCTAATGCTGTTCTAAATTTTTTGCCTGCTGTCATGATTGTGGGATTATAAGTCAAGAAGATACTCTTTCCCAAATTTGTAACTAGCTATAGAATTTTATTCCTCTAATTATTCGATCTTTATTGTTCTTTCTTCTCCATCTATTTGTGTCTCTGAGACTATAGACACACCCACAATATTCTTGTTGATAGAATTCTTCTCTCTTTGAAATTTCAATCATCCTTGAAGACCCGCCTTGTTTTCTCCAATTAAAATCCCAGTATGAAACATCTTCATATCTTTTTGCTGCTCGAAGACCCGAAGTATTGATTTGCTCCATATCTTTCCATCTAGAAATACCTAGGGTTGTGGCATAAACTCCAAAGCCATTCTCTTTTGCAAATAGTGCAGATCTCTCGAACCTCATATCAAAGCACTGTGTACACCTTTTTCCTCTTTCTGGCTCATCTTCAAGGCCTTTAATCCTTTCAAACCAATTGTCTTTGTCATAATCACCATCAATACATTCAAATCCAAGCTTGTCGCAAAATCTCTTATTTTCATCTTTTCTAATTTCATATTCTTCAGTTGGATGAATATTTGGATTATAAAAATAAACGGTAGTTTTTATTTTTGATGCAGCAAGGGCTTCCATTATTTCGCCTGCACAGGGTGCGCAACAACTATGAAGCAGAAGATCAGAGTTTTCTTTAGGCATATTTAAAACAGGCCTAGAATAATTTTCTAATTTTAAATGATCGCTCATTTTTGAAATAATGAATTTGTTAAAAAACCTTTTTCAAGATCTTCATAATTATTAAAAGATTCTATTTCTGGGTTTGCATCTGAAATCTTTTTAGGAGCATTTATAAAAAAGCCCTTTTCAGCAACCTCAAACATTTGCAAATCATTATAAGAGTCTCCAGCTGCCAAGCATCTATATCCCATAGATTGAAAACCTTGAATAGCCTGCTTTTTCGCTTTCTTATGCCTTAGTTTGTATGATATGACTTCATCGTTAACAACTTCTAAGTTATGACATAAGAGCAATGGGAATCCCATTTTTTTCATTAGAGGTTGAGCAATCTCATGGAAGGTGTCTGAGAGAATTACAACTTGGAAATTTTCTCTTACTTTTGCTAAAAAAGATTCAGCACCTGGCAAAAGATCTAGATCCTTTGATGCATTTTGAATGTCTGATAGTTTAAGCCCATTAGAACTCATAATTTTGAGCCTATAGTCCATAAGCTGGCCATAGTCTGGAATATCCCTTGTTGTTTTATTGAACTCATCTATACCAGTGTTGCTAGCAACTTTTTCCCAGATTTCTGGGGTGAGAGTTCCCTCCATGTCAAAACAAACTATTTCCATTTGTTATACCTATATAATTTATTGATTTTTAATTCCATAAGGAACATGGCCTGAAGCAATTGTATTTTGAGTGTCTATGATATGTTTTTTTTGGTCATCAAAAAAGATATCTGCCTGAAAAGATTTAAGAAAATCTTTTTTTGACATGCCTCCCAAAAACAAAGACTCATCTATCCTTACTCCCCACTCCCTTAAAGTCTTAATCACTCTTTTGTCAGATGGAGCAGATCTAGCGGTTACTAAGGCAGTTCTTATTGGACAATTATTGATATCAAAGTCGTTCTGAATATCATTAAGCTCTACTAGAAAAGATTTAAAAGGCCCTTCTTTTAAAGCAGTTTTAGCTGTAACTTCATTTTCAATAAAAGCCTCTAATCCTTCTTCATGGAAGACTTTCTCGGAATCGTCTGAAAAAATTACAGCATCTCCATCAAATGCTATTTTCAGCTGACCATCTTCAGATAAAAAACTATTATCATTATCATTAGAAATAATTGTTGCTGCTGCAACATTACTTTCAATAGCTAATTTTACATCCTCCATACTGCTTGATAAAAAGAGATGAACTCCAAAATCTCGAACATATCTATGAGGGCTTGCTCCGCCACAAAAAGCGGCTCTGCTAATATCTAAACCATGTGCTTCAATAGAATTTCTTATTCTTAATCCAGTATCGGAAGTGTTTCTTGATAAAAGAATTACTTCGATTCTTTGACGGTTTTCATACAAGGAATTAATATCCAATATTTTTTTTACTAGATTAAAGGCTTCACCTGGTTCAAGAGTTTTATCTTCATTTGCTATTTGGTAGTCACGATAAGAATCAAGCCCATCTTTTTCATAAATATCATGACTTTCATCAAGATTAAACAAAGCTCTAGATGAAATTCCTATTATTAATTTTCTATTTTCTTTCATATAAAAGT
>CAYXZT010000035.1:0-9837 GCA_964469915.1 uncultured Gammaproteobacteria bacterium | reverse complement strand
CCCCGTCAGACCGCCACTTTATTATGAATATTATTACTTTAAGCCTTTTAATTCTAAGTTACTCACTAGTCTTAGGCATCATATTTGCTCAAGTTTTACTTACCGCACCAGTAGTGTTTAAGGTTTTGGATAATCAAAACGCCTCTATTTTTTTAAGAAAAATCTTTCCTAGGTATTACCTTTTATTAACATTATTAACTCTCATTGCGCTTCTTGTTTCATACTTATTTTTCGAAATAGTTGATATTTATTTAGCTTTAACAGCTGTTTCTTTTTCTTTTCTTGGATACATAATAATCCCATTAACTAATGCAGCGAGAGATCGGGGTTGGGATAAGGTCTTTAAAGGTTTGCATAACCTCAGTGTTTTCAATACTTTAATTATCTTATTAGTTTCAGTAACACAAATAGTAAGAATTTCTTTTCTATAAATATACTCAACACTTGAATTTTTTTATTTAAACACTAATTAATAGCTTATACAGGGGTTTTATATGGCTAGAGCAAAAACAAAGACTTTTCAAACAGAAACAAAGCAGCTTTTAAAGTTGATGATCCATTCTTTATACTCAAATAAAGAAATCTTTTTAAGAGAACTGGTCTCTAATGCATCAGACGCAATCGATAAGCTTAGGTTTAAAGCTGTTGAAGATAAGACTATATCTAAATTAAATAACGATCTAAAAATTGATGTAAAAATTTTTAAAGAAGAAAATAAAATTATTATATCTGATAATGGTATTGGCATGACTGAAGAAGAGATTGTTCAAAATATTGGAACCATCGCACGATCAGGAACCTCTTCCTTTTTAGAAAATATTACTGGAGACAAGCAGAAAGATTCAAATCTTATTGGTCAGTTTGGCGTGGGTTTCTATTCAGTATTTATGGTAGCTGATAGAGTTCAGGTGCTTTCAAAATCAGTATATGAAGAATCTGATGCAGCAATCTTGTGGGAAAGTTCAGGAGAAGAAAAATATAAGCTTGAGCAATCTACTAAGGATTTAAATGGAACAGATATCATTATTTACTTAAATGAAGATAACCATGAATTCGCAGAAGAAGGAAGGGTAAAATTTCTTCTTGAAAAATACTCACAGTACATTAATTTTCCGCTTAATCTAATTTCGGAATCAGGTGAAACAAATAGAATAAATGACTCAGAGGCTCTATGGCTTAAGCCTAAAAGATCTATAAAAGATGAAGAATATGTAGAGTTTTACAAGTTCATAACATTTGACCAAGATGACCCTTTATTATGGGCTCACAATAAGGTTGAAGGAAAAAATGAATATACTAATCTATTGTATATACCATCAAAACCACCATTTGATTTATGGAATAGAGAGTCACCAAGAGGTGTAAAGCTTTATATACAACGAGTTTTCATAATGGATGATGCTTCACACTTTCTTCCGCTTTACTTGAGATTTGTTAGAGGAATAATTGATACAAGCGATCTTCCGTTAAATGTATCAAGAGAAATCTTACAAGAGCATCAATTGGTTGAAACTATCAAAAAAGGGGCAACCAAAAGAGTCTTGGACTCGCTTATTAATCTAAAAAAAGATTCATTTGATAAATACAAAGATTTCTGGAATGAGTATGGATTAGTTCTAAAAGAAGGAACAGCCGAAGATTTTGAAAATAAAGAATTAATTTCAAGTCTTCTTTTATTTTCATCTACGTTTTCTGAAAAAGAGACACCAGAAAATACACTAGATGACTACATATCAAGAATGGTAGAGGGCGACGATAAAATTTATTATTGTGTTGCTGATACTTATCAAGCTGCAGCTAATTCTCCTCATATTGAAGGGCTTAAGTCGAAGGGTAAAGAGGTATTACTTCTCACAGATCGAATAGATGAGTGGTTGATGACTGGTCTTATGGAATATAAAGGTAAGGAATTGGTCAATGTTGCCAAAGAAGAGATAGATCAAGAAGTTGATAAAAAAGTTTCAGAATCAGATCAAGATTTGTTAACTAAAATCAAAAAGCATTTAGGCGAAAAGGTTTCCGATGTTATTGTAAGCTCAAGATTGACTGATTCTGCTTCATGCTTGGTTGTTCCTAAAAATGAACCTGGTGCGCAGTTAAGACGAATACTTGAAGCGTCTGGCCAGACTATGGACGCCTCTAATCCAATTTTTGAAATCAATGCAAAGCATAAGCTTCTAAAAAAACTAAAACATCTAAAGGGCAAGCAATTTAATTCCTTTGTTGATTTTTTATATGATTATGCGGTTATTGCAGAAGGAGGTTCTCCGCAGGATCCTGCTAAGTACCTAAGACAACTCGATAAGTATTTATCTTAAAATGATTACAAACAAAGTTGCTGTTCTTGGAGGTGGTAGTTTCGGTACTGTCCTCGCCAATATAGCTGCATCGAATGGAAGCGATGTTTATCTTTGGGTAAGAGACGCAGAACAAGCCTTAAGAATTAACTCTGAGGGAGCAAACTCTGTATATCATCCTGAATTACAGTTATCTCCCAATATTCATGCATCAGAAGATTTGAATGAGGTCGTAGAAGGTTCTTCAGTAATTTTAGTTGCCACCCCAAGTCTAATATTTGAAAATATTCTTGAAAGAATATCTAACAATATAAGTGTTGGTGCTCATATTATTTCTTGCACTAAAGGCATTAAGCTAGACCCATTTAGATCTATGTCAGATATTATTTTTAATAATATTAATACAAATGATAACCAGGTTGGTGTGTTAAGCGGACCAAACCTAGCAAGAGAAATCGCAGACAAAAAGGTAGCAGGAACTGTTATAGCAAGCGATAGCAAAAATCTTATTAATGATGTTAAAAAAATTCTTTCTTCAGATACATTTAAGATATATTCAAGTAATGATATCCAAGGAGTTGAACTCGCAGGAGCACTAAAAAATATTTATGCAATTATTTGTGGAATGGCAGATTCCTTAGAGGTTGGAGAAAATGCTGTTGGGCTAATTTTAACAAGAAGCATGGCAGAAATGAGTAGATTTGCAGTTGCTAAAGGAGCAAATCCAATTACATTTCTTGGTCTTGCAGGAATGGGCGATTTGGTTGCTACTTGCACTTCAAGTTTATCAAGGAACTATCAATTAGGATCTTATTTAGGATCTGGGTTACAACTAGAGGATGCCAAGAAGAAAGTTGGCCAAGTTGCAGAAGGTATAAGAACACTTGAGGTCATTAAAAATGAATCAACAAGCCTTGGGATCAAGATGCCTCTTGTAGATTCCTTGTATAACATTATTTATGAGCAAGCAAAATCCACAACTCTTATTGATGATTTAGTTAATAATCCACATGAAGTTGATGTAGAATTCACATATTGAGGATAAAATTATGAACACTATAGACAAAGAAGAAATTTTAAAGGGAAGTAAATGGGTAAGATTTTTATTTATGGTTGTTTATGCTTTTGCTGTTAACTTTGTAATATCGATCTCAATTGGGCTTGCGTTTGTTCAATTCCTTTTTTACCTTTTTACCTCTAAGCCTAATTCCTCAATCTCAAACTTTAATGATCATTTACTAGAATTTGTTAGTGACTCATTAGCATTTCTTCTTTTTTCAACAGACGATAAACCTTTTCCTTTTAAACCTGAATCCTCAGTTAAGTCTGAAGATGATGTTGAAAGCGAGATTATCGATGTAACAGCAGAAGATGATAATGAAACATCTGAGGTTGAAGTATCAGATGTTGAAGAGCAAGAAACTAAAGATTAGTTTTTAACTAGTTTCTTTGCAGATTGCATTGTATGTAATATCAAAGTGTTTATTGTCATAGGGCCAACTCCGCCTGGAACAGGTGTATAGGCTGAGGAAATATTATCCATATCAGCTAAATCAACATCTCCACATTTTTCTGGATGAAATCCAGCATCAATTACGATAGCACCTTGTTTAATCCAATTTGTTTGAATAAATTTAGGTATACCCACGGCTCCAACTATTAGATCAGCATTTTTTATAATATTCTCAATGTTTGTTGTTCTAGAATGGCAAATCGTAACCGTTGCATTTAAGTTTAATAACATCATTGCCATCGGCTTTCCTAGAATTGGACTTCTTCCAACCACAACCGCATTAAGCCCTTGAATATCAAGTTTATAGTGTTTAATTAGTCTGATTATTCCAGCCGGAGTACAAGAACCATAAGCATTCAAACCCATTGCCATATTTCCAAAACCAAGACATGTAACCCCATCAACATCTTTATCAATATCAATAGCATCAAAACACTTTCTTTCATCTATTTGTGATGGCACAGGATGTTGGAGAAGTATTCCATGAACATTATGATCATTGTTAAGTTCATTAATTGTGTTAAGTAATTCTTCTGTAGTTGTTAGTTCTGATAGCTCGACAGCAATTGATTCCATACCAACCCTTTTACAAGTATTTCTTTTCATACGGACATATGTTTCTGAAGCTGGATCATTTCCAACAAGTATTGTTGCCAGGGTAGGGTTAATACCTTTAGATTTTAACTCAGAAACCTCATTTGCAATCTCAATCTCAGAGGCAGTAGCTAACTTTTTACCATCTAATAATAACGCTGTCATTGAATTATTATGTCATTAATAAATATTTATGCATATGATGATTGATTATTTTTTGTATTAACTTTAAGATTGCCACGTGCGGGGTATAGCGCAGTCTGGTAGCGCACTCGCTTTGGGAGCGAGTGGTCGTAAGTTCGAATCTTACTACCCCGACCATGCGCCTGTAGCTCAGCTGGATAGAGCAACGGATTTCTAATCCGTGGGTCAGGAGTTCGAATCTCTTCAGGCGCGCCATTTATTTATATATAATTTAGAAATGTTCTACCTATCTGCAGCAGCAACATTTTTATCTTTATTTATCTTTACAGAATTCAAACAAATATTTGCTAAATATCTTTTTCTTATTCTTATTTTTCTTAATTTAAGCCTATTAGGACTTTACAGGTTCTTTGATTTCTTATCTGGCAATGGATTCAATGAGGCTGTAATTTTTCATTTAATACATGGGATTAATGGATTTGGTATTAATGAATATATATTTCCAAGTTTCTTATTATTCATATATTTAATATTTGTCATCCTGATTTTAATCTCAGGCTATAAAAAAATATTACATAACTCAAATCAATCTTTTATAAAAGATATATGCATTATTGGTTTTATTTCAGTAGCTATTTTACTAAACCCTTTTTTAAAAGATTTAAAAATATTGATAAAACCTTCATTGCAAATAGATACCTTAGAAACTGGGCATTTTTATGATAAACAAATTAGTTTTACTAAAAACCCTACAAACATAATTTTTCTATACTTAGAGCAGTTAGAAAGAACGTATATGGATGAAAAGATTTTTCCTGACCTAACACCGAACCTTAAAAGACTTGAAAGAGAAGCAATAAGTTTTACAAACATATCATCACCATATGCAACGAATTGGACAATTGCTGGCATGGTTGCCTCACAGTGTGGAATTCCATTACTAACACCAATTGCAAGTGAAAACTCTATGGTTGGAATGGATAAGTTCTTATCATCCGCAACCTGTATTGGCGATATTCTTTCTAATAACTCATATAACTTAAGTTATATTGGAGGCTCTGATCTAGATTTTGCAGGAAAGGGTAAGTTTTATGAATCCCATGGTTTTAATAGTATTCAAGGATGGTATGAGCTTGAGAATCGTCTTATAAGTAAATCCTATAAATCTCCATGGGGTCTATATGATGATTCATTGTATGAAATTCTAAATACTAAATTAAAAGAAGTATCTTTTTCTAACCAAAGCTTTGGCCTGTTTTCATTAACACTAGACACGCATCACCCATATGGTTATATGTCTAATTTTTGTGGAGACATGAAATATAAAGATGGAAAAAATTTGATACTAAACTCAGTACATTGTGCAGATTTAATGGCATCTAATTTTATAGATAATTTTTTGAATGATGAATTATTTGAAAATACTATCCTAGTTGTTCTTTCAGATCATCTTGCTTTAAAAAATACAGCCACTTCAATGCTTGAAACCCAAGACAGAAAGAATCTATTTTATATTTTTAAAAAAGATGCACCCAGTCAATTAATAACAAAGACAGGATCAATGCTTGATGTTGCTCCAACTGTATTAAGTTTAGTAGGAACAAACATAAGAGGTCTTGGGCTTGGTAGAAATTTGTTTTTTGAAAAAAGCCTTTCGGAAAATGAATCCGGTATAGAAAATATTATTGTCGATAATAGGAGTAAAATACTTTCGTTGTGGTCTTTTCCTCAAATAGATAATGATTTTAAAATTAACTTACAAGATAAGAAGTTAGTCTTTGGTAGCAGGGATGTTGATTACCCCGCATTGGTACTTTTAAATAATAATAAAGTTGAAGAAATTATGTTTGACTTTTATTTTGCAAACCCACTGCCCAGAAAAGTAAATGAATTATCAGATAAGCAGTCATTTATTTGGGTTGATACTTGCGAAAGAATTCAAAATTTTAAGAATATACAAGTTTCAGCTAGCAAGAATTACTGCGCTTTATTAGGAATTAAAAATCATAAAGATTATGAAATAATTTATGACTTGGAAAATTTGAACAATGATCAAATATTTAAATTTTTTGATAAATCAAAGCAATCGTTTTTTAAAATGAATTAAGTATTTGTTTAGAAACCATACTAAAATTAATTATGTTTAAAATAGCTGCTTTATATAAATTTGCTGAAGTTAAGAATCCTGAACAGAGTCAAATAGATATTAGAGCCAAACTAAAAAGCTTGCATATACATGGGACTATACTTGTTGGTAAAGAGGGCCTAAATGGAACCATTTCAGGTCTTGCTGATAATATAGATTTTGCCATTGCATACCTTAAAAAACTAAAAAACTTTAATAATCTTGATGTGAAATTTTCTGAAGCAGCACTTGATCCTTTTGTAAGGCTTAAAATTAAATTAAAAGAAGAAATCGTGACTATAGGAGATAAAAATATTGACCCTGTAAAACAATCAGGTAAATATGTAGATCCTAAAGATTGGAACGATCTTATAGATAACGAAGATGTCATTTTAATAGATACGCGTAATGATTATGAGTGCGCAATAGGCTCATTCAAAAATGCCATAAATCCAAATACAGTTAAGTTTAGAGATTTTCCAGAATGGGTAAAAAATCAGAATTTTTCCTCAGATGATAAAAAAAGTAAAAAAATAGCAATGTTTTGTACCGGTGGTATTCGTTGTGAAAAAGCATCTTCATTCATGATGAGTGATGGCTTTGAAGATGTTAATCACTTAAAAGGCGGAGTTCTTAAGTATTTTGAAGAAGTTCCTGAACAAGAATCATTATGGAAAGGTGAATGCTTCGTCTTTGATGATAGAGTTTCAGTTAAACATGATCTTTCGATAGGAACTTATGATATGTGTCATGGTTGTAGAATGCCGATCACTGAAAAAGATAAAGAATCAAATAAATTTATAAAGGGTGTTGCTTGCCCTAGCTGTTTTGATAAAACAACTCAGGAGCAAAAAAATAGGTATATGAGTAGACAGAAGCAAGTTGAACTTGCAAAAGAAAGAAACACAAAACATATCGGTCCCAAAGAGGATGAGATTATGGATACCTAATGAGTTTACCTATCTTATATTCATTTAAGAGATGTCCTTATGCTATGAGAGCAAGAATGGCTATTTTTTTAGCAAATATTAAATGTGAGCTTAGAGAGGTTAAATTGAGCAACAAGCCACAATCAATGATCAATGCATCAAAAAAGGGCACTGTGCCAGTCCTTATATTAAAAAATAAGGTCTTAGATGAAAGCCTAGATATTATAAATTGGGTAATTAAAGAAAATAAAATCTTTGACGAGTCATTGGAATCTTGCCACCATGAACTATCAGAAAATTTTATTCTCCAATTTGATAAGGATTTTAAATTTCATTTAGACAGGTATAAATATTCCACAAGGTATGTAGCAAAAGAAAAATTAACACATCGTGAAGCTTGTTTATCAATCCTACAACAAATAGAAAATGCACATTCAAAAAAAATCTACTTCTTTGGAGATAAGATAAATAAAATTGATATTTGTCTTTTACCTTTTATTAGACAGTTCAGAATTGCTGACCCTAAGTGGTTTGATTCTTTAAATGAGATACCAAATGTTCAAAATTGGCTTAACAGTTTCTTAGATAGCGAACTATTGAAGCATATCATGGTGAAATACGAGTTCTGGAAGCAAGAAGACGATTTAAAGTACTTTCCTATAAACCAATAGATTCATATGACATAGCAATTTTTTGAATTGCAACTTTAAATGCCGCTGTTCTAAAGTCATTAATCTTATCATTTTCAATAAATTCTTTTTTAACTTCTTGAAAACCATCTATCATCATATCGTCCAATCCTGATCTAACTAAATCAATCTCGTTTACACCATCTAATAAATTTGTTTTATATTTTTCAGGCATTGATGAGTTGGTCATAGATTCAATTGCTTGTATCAATGAGCTTAATTGAATAATATTTTTTCTTTTTTCCAGCCTACCAAATCTTATATGCTGAAGATTTTTAACCCATTCAAAATAACTTACAGCCACACCGCCAGAATTAGCTAATATATCTGGGATTATAAAAACTTTTTTTCTTTTTAAAATCGAATGTCCTTTATAACTTATTGGACCATTTGCTGCTTCAACAATTAATTTTGCTTTAATTTCATCCGCATTCTTCTCAGTAATAACATTCTCTCTTGCAGCAGGAATTAGAACATCACACTCTTTTTTTAAAATTAATGAAGCATCCTTAATAAAAGAGCCTTTGGTATATTTTTCAAAACTCCCATGTTTCGTAAAGAATTTTTTTGCATGCTCAACATTTAATCCATCAGGATTATATATAGCTCCATTATATTCAGCTATCCCAATTAACTTCATATCGTTATCTTCACTTATAAATTTTGATGCATGATACCCAACATTACCAAACCCTTGAGTAATAAATGTCTTATCCTTCATTGGGCATTTTAAGCCAGCTATTTTTACTAAATCTTCATTTTTAAAGAATTCACGAACAATATATTGAACACCTCTTCCTGTTGCTTCTTCTCTTCCCTCAAGGCCATTTTTATTTGCTGGTTTCCCGGTTACACAGCCTGCTGCATTAATATCAGTTGGGTGAATCTTTCTATATTCATCTGCAATCCAAGCCATTTCTCTTGAAGATGAGCCTATATCAGGAGCAGGGACGTTTTGAGAAGGGCTTATCAAATCTCTTTTTATTAACTCTTGTGCAAATCTTCTAGTAACTTTCTCAATTTCATGCACCTCCCAGTCATTTGGATTAATTTTTAAACCCCCTTTAGAGCCTCCGAAAGGAACATTTATGATCGCATTTTTATATGACATTAATGCAGCAAGAGCTTCAACTTCCTCTGCATGAGTGTCTAGATCAAACCTGATACCACCTTTAGTGGGTTCCATGTGCTCTGAGTGCACAGATCTCCAACCTTCAAAGGTATGAATATCACCGCGCAACCTCACTCCAAACCTGACTGTATACGTTGAATTGCACGTTATAATTTTTTCTGCAAGACCATCAGATATTGGTATTAGTTTTAATGCCTTGTTAACAAATTTTGTTGTGTCATTTAAAAAGTTATTCATCGATATCCCCTGACAAAATATTAATCTATTTTCATAGGATTAACTACTAATATAAGCGCAAGAAGCTATTTAATAATTTAATAAATTAATAATTAATAATTGTTATTTTTAATCTATAATGATTCGTTTCGTGGCGGGCGTAGCTCAGTTGGTTAGAGCGCTGGATTGTGGCTCCGG
>CAYXZT010000034.1:0-9967 GCA_964469915.1 uncultured Gammaproteobacteria bacterium | reverse complement strand
GCATAGTCATTTCTTGCTGATTCAAATGTATGGCTACCATCTATAAATACTAAATCTAAATTGTCTTGAATATCATTTGCTATTTGTTTTGAGTGGCCCACAACTATATTTATAGATTCAATCAAGTCATGACTCTCTAGATTTTTCTTTAAAGAAGGAAGAGTATCGACTCTTTTTTTTGTATAGTCATATTCATCTGGATCAAAATACTCTTCACCAAATTGCTGCTCTTCTGAGCCTCTGTGATGGTCAATAGTAAATAATTTTGTTTTATTTTCTTTACATGCTTGGCCTATATAACAAGCAGATTTACCACAATACGATCCTATTTCAACTGCACAATTTTGAAGGCAAAACTCTTTTGTTAACTCATATAAAAAAATGCCTTCTTCGTGAGCAAGAAACCCTTTAACAGAATCGAATTTTTTTAACAAATCATCCATAAAATTTATTTTTACCAAGTGTAGATTTAAATCTTCTGTGCTGCCATAGATATTCATGAGGGTGGGATTTAATCTTCTTTTCCATATAGTTATTTAAATCTGTAGAAAAATTTATCTCAGATGAATGATCGCAACTTAACTCCTCGAGCTCGAGGATATATTCATTATTTTCAATAAAACTATTTAAAAAATATGTTTTACATAACGTTGTTTTTATAATTTTTAGAGGCGCAGAAATAGTTGCAGCAGGGTGCCCAAAAAAGTTAACAATATCAGATTGATTTCTTCCATAGTCTTGGTCTGTAGCATATAGAACTGTTTTGCCTTTTTTAAGCCAGCGGATAAATTTTAATGGATTGTTTCTATCACAAGCTCCTTTTAGACTTTTTAATCTTCCTGAATTTTGGATAGAGTCAAATGAATCAGAGTTATGAACTCTTTCTACACCATATATATCTGCATTCATTCCCAAGAGCCTTGCATCTAACTCTAGATGAAGGGAATGTTTAAAAAAGAGGAGAATTCCATTATTATTTTTTTGCTCTTCTATCAATTTTTCCAAACCAACTATTTTATATTTAACTCTTTTATTAATTCTTTTATCTGACCAAAACCATGCCACACCTGTATCAAATGGTATTGAGCCTGATAATAAAATATTTGATTTATAGATTTCCTTTTTTTTAGCCTCATCAAAATTTGAAAGGCATAAATCAATATTTTTTTTACTAAATCCGTTCCTCTTTAAATTAGATTTATAAAAAAGATAGCCCAGAAGTAGGCCGAATTTTTTTTGAATAGTTCTTGGAAAAAGTAGTATTACTTTCCAGAGACTTATAAGAAACTTTAATAAAATTCTATTCATGAGTTTTAGACTGTATTATTACATTATAAATATGCATGATTAAGAAATGATTCTCTTTTTATATAACCTTTTTTTACTTTTAATAACCCCAGTTTTAGTTATTAGAATAATCTTTAAAAGTTTTAGTGATAAAGACTATAGATCAAACTTTTTAAATCGATTTGGGATATACCATTCAAATAACAACAGTAAAGCTGTTTGGTTTCATGCAGTAAGCCTTGGGGAGGTAATTTCTTCATCTAAAATCGTAGAAAAGATCTTAAAAGATCATGATGTGGTTATGTCAGTTACAACACCTACTGGTTATAGAGAAGCAAAAAAAATATATGGCGCTAGGTTGGAGTTGGTATATGCTCCATGGGATTTCTTTTTGTTTGTTCTTGGGTTTTTTAGAGCGTTTAACCCAAAAGCTTTAATACTTTTTGAAACAGAAATATGGCCAAGCATGGTTTCAGTTGCTCATTCAAAAAATATTCCAATCATTCTTTCAAATGCAAGAATGTCAGAAAAGTCATTTAAAAATTATAAAAATTTTAGCTTCATATCAAAAACAATAATCCAAAAATTTACAATGATATATACTCAAAGTGAAGCACATCTATCAAGATTCAATAAACTTGGAGCATCGCTTGAAAAAATTGAAAGCGTTGGATCTGTAAAATTTGATATACATATTAATCATAAAGAAGAGTTTAATAAGGAAAATACTCCCTTTATTCTTGCAGCAAGTACTCATAAAGGAGAAGATGAGATTATTATTGATGCATATAAAACCCTAATCAAGATAAATAAAAATATAGGCCTTGTTATAGCTCCACGGCATCCTGAGAGATCTGCAGCTATTAAAAAATTACTAGATAAATCTAATCTTAAAAACAGAATACTTAAAGATATTCCATCAGACTTGGGTATTAACAATATTGATATTATGAATGGTACTGGAATGCTACGCGAGCTTTATTCCAAGGCATGCCTTGCATTTATTGGTGGAAGCTTATTTAAAGAAAATGGTGGACATAATATTATTGAGGCAGCTGTTGAAAAATGTCCTTTTATAGTTGGCCCGCATATGCATAATTTCGAAGATGTTTTGAACCTATTTCTCAAAGAAAAAGCTTGTTTTCAAGTAAATGATAGTTCAGATATGTTTGATGCTTTTAAAAACTTGATTAATAGTGATACTTTAAGAGAAAATATATCTTCTAGAGCTTTAGATATTTGTATAAATAATCAGGGGTCAATAGACCATCAATGTAAAGGCATTTTAGAAAAGATTAAATAAAAAGAGGTAATAAATTGAAATTAGTAACAGCAATAATCAAGCCTTTTAAGGTTGAGGAAGTAAGATCAGCACTTGATAAAATAGGCGTATCAGGGATGACCATGACTGAAGTAAAAGGCTTTGGAAGACAGAAGGGTCATACAGAGCTGTACAGGGGCGCAGAATATACTATTGATTTTTTACCTAAAATTAAAATTGAGATTGCAACATCAGATGAATTGGTAGAGTCAGTAAAAAATGCAATTATCAAATCTGCTGGTTCTGGCAAGATTGGTGACGGTAAAATATTTATAACTCAGATAGAGGAAGTTATTAGAATAAGAACTGGCGAAACAGACGAAGAAGCTCTTTAAAACCTATTAGTATCAAAAAATCAATTATCTTTATTCTTGGTCCAACAGCTTCAGGTAAAACTGATTTGGCTATAGATATATTTGATTCATCACCAATAGAAATAATTAGTGTGGATTCTGTAATGGTCTATTCTGATTGTAATATTGGTTCTGCAAAACCAAGTAAGGATATACTAAAAAAATATCCCCATCATCTCGTTGATTGCGTCAAGCCTGATTCAATCTTTACAGTTTCTGATTTTTATAGAAATTCAATAAAACTAATAGACTCCATTCATAGAAGAAAGAAAGTTCCTGTTTTTGTGGGTGGAACAATGATGTACTTTAAATCCTTGCTAAATGGACTAGATGATTTACCTGAGAGAGATGATGCTATTAGAAAGAAATATGAAAAAATAAAAACTCAAAAGGGGATTAAAGAATTGCATTCTATGCTATCAAGCAAAGATGAGGCTTATGCAAATCAAATTAATGAACTTGATGAGCAAAGAATAATTAGAGCTCTTGAGGTTATAGATATTTCAGGGAAACCACTAAGTGCTCAATTAGGATTAAAAAATAAAATGTGCCTTTCAGACAAATTTAATATTCATCAATATGGAATTCTTGAAGATGATCGATCATTACTTCATTCCAGAATAGAAGACAGGCTCAATAAAATTATCGATGCAGGCTTGGTCGATGAAGTGAATTCTTTATTAAAAAAATATGATATTCCAGAAAACCATCCATTAAGAAAATCAGTAAACTATAAGCAAGCTATTGCTCGCATTAATAATGAATATGATGATGGTGAATTTTTTAATAGAGCGCTTTTTGCAACAAGGCAATTAGCTAAAAGACAAATGACATGGCTGAGATCATGGAAGGATATTAAAAAATTTAAGATCGATTCCAGGGAAAAAATTAAAGAAGATGTAGAAAGTTTAGTATCTTCTCTTTAAATATAAGTTAATGCCCTTAGATTAGGTTTATAATAATAAAAAAACTAAGAGGTAATTTATTGTGAATTGGGATAATCAAGATAAAGATCCGTGGGGTGGTAAAAATGATGCACCTGACTTTGACGATCTAATTAAAAAGTTTTCTACGTT
The DNA here is from genome assembly GCA_964469915.1 of uncultured Gammaproteobacteria bacterium. Classification (GTDB taxonomy): domain Bacteria; phylum Pseudomonadota; class Gammaproteobacteria; order Magnimaribacterales; family D2472; genus SCGC-AAA076-P13. The sequence continues at coordinate 5,930 of CAYXZT010000034.1, read as the reverse complement.
TCTAGGTGGTAAAGATTCATCAAATAAAAAAAGCTCTGGCAGTGGTGGTGGTATGAAAATTCCAACTACTAGAATTTTTCTATATGGTTTTTTTGCGTTTTTAATTATTTATGCCTCTCAATCTATATACCAGCTGGATGCTTCAGAAAGGGCGGTCATTCTTAGATTTGGCAAGTTTTATGAGGAACAACAAGAAGGTTTAAATTTCAGATTAGCTGGAATTGATGAGCGTTACATTGAAAATGTATCTCTTACAAGAAGGTATACTCAAACAAACAGTATGTTAACTAAAGATGAAAATATAGTTGATGTAACAGTATCAGCACAATATAGGATTGCTAATTTAAAAGATTTTGTTTTAAACGTTAAGGATCCTGAGGGAAGCTTAAGGCAGGCAATTGAAAGTGCTTTGAGGCACGTAGTTGGTGACAACACTCTTGAGCAAACATTAACAGTTGGAAGAGAAAATATAGCTCAAGAAGTTCAAGGTAGACTACAGCAGATACTAGATATTTATCAAACTGGTCTTATTGTTCAACAAGTTAATATTGAGAAAACAGATCCTCCAGCAGCTGTAAAAGATGCATTCGATGATGTTGTTGCAGCAAGAGAAGATAAAGAAAGGCTTCAAAATGAGGCTGAAAGGTATGCTTTAACCATAGTGCCTGAAGCTAGAGGTCAGGCTCAAGCTAGAATAAGAAATGCAGAAGGTTACCTTCTAGAAGTTATAGCAAATGCTGAAGGTGAAGTTGGCAGGTTTACTCAGTTGCTTGAGGAATATGAAAAAGCACCAAAAGTAACTAGAGATAGAATGTATATAGATGCAATGCAGTCGGTGCTGTCAAATACAACTAAAGTTATGATAGATGTAGATAATGGAAACAATCTTATGTTATTGCCTCTAGACCAGATGATGCAGAATTCTTCTAGATCATCTTCATTAAATGACATTCTTAAAAGACAAGGAGATGACAATGAATAGAAGTACATTTATAACAATATTTGCTGCACTTGTTGTTGGCTTTTTATTAAATAGTTTTTTCATCGTTAATGAAAAAGAAAAGGCTATTGTTTTCCAATTTGGTGAGGCTGTTAGAACAGATATAGGTGTAGGTTTTCACTTTAAATTGCCAATTATTCAAGAAGTAAAAAAGTATGACAGCAGAATACAAACGTTAGATGAAGAGCCAGACAGAATTCTTACAGTAGAAAGTAAATACCTTTTAGTAGACTCATTTATAAAATATAAAATTTCAGATGTTCTTACCTTTTATAAAGCAAACAATGGAAGCTTTAATAGTTTAAATAGCTTGCTTGGACAAAGATCAGAGTTTGTATTAAAAAATAATTTTGGTAAAAGAACTGTTAAAGAAGTTGTTTCAGGCGAAAGAGATGAGCTTATGAATATTATGTTGAATTCATTAAATGACTCTGTTGCAGATCTTGGAGTTGAAATAATTGACTTTAGAGTTAAAAGAATCGACTTACCATCTAATTTGAGTAATTCTGTTTATGAAAGAATGAGGACTGAGAGAAATAGACTCGCTGAAGAGCTAAGATCTGAAGGTAAAGAGATTTCAAGAGAAATCAGAGCTGTTGCAGACAAAGATAAGGTTGTTATTCTTGCAGAAGCATATAAAAAAGCAGAGCTATTAAGAGGTGAGGGTGATGCTGAGGCAGCAAGAATCTATGCCGAAGGGTTTTCTCAGAATCCAGAATTTTATGAATTTACAAGAAGTATTAAGGCATACGTTGATACTTTTGAAGATAAAAGTGACGTAATGCTAATTGATGCAAATTCTGAATTCTTAAAATACTTAAACCAGAAAGAAATATCCAACTAAAATAGGAAAAATAATGGCATCCAATACCCTTATCTTGGGACTTCAATGGGGTGATGAAGGCAAAGGTAAAATTGTCGACGCTTTAAGTGAAGAGGTATTCGCTGTTTGCCGTTTTCAAGGTGGTCACAATGCTGGTCATACTATTAAAGTAAATGGTCATCAAACTGTCCTTCATTTAACACCATCTGGGATTTTGCATCCTAATGTCAATTGCTTGATTGGTAATGGCGTTGTGCTTTCTTTGGAGGCTTTAGATAAAGAAATAAAAGGTCTCGAAGATGCAAATATTAACTTTTCTAATAGATTTTTTGTAAGTTCAGGGTGCGCATTAATTCTTCCTAGCCATATCAGTATTGATAAAGTTAGAGACAAAAAAGAATCAATTGGTACAACAGGAAGAGGTATAGGTCCTGCATATGAGGATAAGATTGCAAGGAGGGCTGTAAGGTTTGGCGATATTGGTGATGAAGTAAAATTAAGGGAAAAAGTCGACACGCTTGTCTCTTATCATAATCGTATATTAAGAGATCTTTATGGAGAAGAGGGGCATGATATTGATGAAACTTTAAAACATATACTCTCATTTAAAGAGCTTTATGATAAATACTCAGCAGATACCCAAGGCCTTTTATATGACTGGATTAAGGATGACAAATCTATTTTATTTGAAGGTGCACAAGGTACATTACTAGATATTGACCATGGAACATATCCTTACGTAACTTCATCAAGCACTACTGCTGGCGGAGTTTCGACAGGCCTAGGCGTTGGACCAAAATATATTGACAAGATTATTGGCATTTCAAAAGCTTATTGTACTAGAGTGGGCGAGGGGCCCTTTTTAACTGAGCTATTTGATGATAATGCAAAAATGTTGGCTGAAAAAGGTCATGAATTTGGGGCAACAACAGGCAGACCTAGAAGGTGTGGCTGGATAGACCTCCTTGCATTAAAAAAAGCTGTTTTCACTAACTCTGTTACCAACATTTGTTTAACAAAATTAGATGTAATGGATGACTTTAAAAATATCGAAGCTTGCATAGACTATCAAGACGAAAAGCCAGTCTACAAATCTTTTGAAGGATGGCAAGCAAACACGGTTGGCACTACAACTTTTGAAGACCTGCCTGTGAAAGCTCAAGAATACGTTAATTTTATTGAAGATTTTGTTGGATGCCCAATTTCATTTATATCAACCGGCCCTTCAAGAGATCAAACTATACATAGATAGATTTTACTTTTTATCTTTCAAAAATTTATCCAAGTTAGCGTTTATAAATTTGTATGAATCTGGGCTAGAAAACTTTCGTGCAAGACGAATAGATTCGTCTATAACTATAGGATGATCGAGGACTCCATAAACCATTTCATTTAGGGCAAAATAAAATATAGCTTTATCTATTAGATCCATATCAGGATCATTCACACCTAAACCATCTAAAATATTTTTTAACTCCGATCTATTTTCTTGAATAGATTTAAGAGAAGAAGAAAAAAGCTCAAAGTCGACTTTCTTATTCTTATGCTCATCTTTGAATTGATCAATAATATCTTCAACATCTTGTTCATTAAAAAATAATTGATAAACAGCCTGAACTAGATATTCTCTGCTTCTTATGGCAACTTTGTGGCTAGCTAGATTTTTCATTTATTAATTTTTTCAAAGACTCTGAATTATTTTTTGTATTCATAACCAATCTCTCTAAAAGCTGCTCTTTATTTTCAACACAGATAACATTATTTATGAATGCTATATCTGGATAATCGAGAGCAAGTTCACCAACTGATCTAAATGTCTCATTCGTTACTAGTTCATAATGAGAAGTACCTCCTCTAATCACTATACCTAGAAATAAAATACCTACATATTGATCATCAGTATTGATGATCTTGTGCTTTGCTAGCGCAGCAAGCTCAATAGCACCAGGCGCACAAGCGAATGAAAGGCTAAATTTTTCAGCAAGGTTTTCAGAAGAAACATCTATCATCTCTTTTATATAATCTTGATACCAAGAAGTATGCACGATAAGAATTTTATTCATTTATAAATCCGGTTATCTCAATGTTAAAACCTGAGACTGCATTATATTTTGTTGGTGTTCCAAGCACTGATATTTTTTTAAGATCTAGAGCTCTTAGAATTTGAGAACCAACACCAATGACTCTTCTATTTGCCTTAGGCTCAACTTCTTTATTTTCTAATTTATTAAGCCAATAACTTTTTGCATCTCTATGGTTAATCAAAACAAAAAGTCCAGCCTCTTCTTTAGAGATTCTTTCAATAGACTTTCTTATAGACCAATTTTTTCCAAGGTCTTCTATACCAAGGGTATCCTGTAAGATACTATGTGTTTGGACTCTTACTAAAGGGGATTCTATTGACTGAAGATCTCCTTTTGAAAGAGAAAAATGATATTCATCATTAATAATATCCCTCCAAACAATTAATCTGAAATCACCAAATTCATTTGAGACGTCTTTTTCATGGATGGACTCAACAGTCGAATCTGAAGAAAGTCTATAATCAATTAAATCAGCTATTGTTCCTACTTTTATATTATTTTCCTTACCAAACTTAATAAGATCATCTCTTCGTGCCATTGTTCCATCATCATTCATGATCTCGCATATAACTCCAGCTGATTGAAGGCCTGCTAGTTTTGCTAAATCGCAAGCTGCTTCCGTATGCCCAGCTCTGCTTAAAACACCTCCCTCCATAGCTTTTAAAGGAAATATATGTCCAGGCTGAACTATGTCAGATGCTACAGAAATTTTATTTACTGCGGTCCTGATTGTATGTGCTCTATCAGCAGCAGATATACCAGTAGTGATGCCATTAGCAGCCTCAATTGATACTGTAAAAGCGGTTCTATTAGCGGCTTTATTATTACTAGTCATCATCTGAAGATCATACTTTTCACACAAATTTGTACTCATTGGAAGACAAATCAGTCCTTTACCTTTTGAAGCCATAAAATTAATAATTTCTGGTGTAACTAGATCAGCAGCGCACACAAGATCGCCTTCATTCTCTCTAGACTCATCATCAAGAATTATTACCATCTTGCCATCTTTAATGTCTTTAATGATTTCTATGATGTTGTTTTTTAGCATTTTTTATAGATTTGTTTTGTATCTGATTCAATTTTATATGTGGATTCTAGAGTAAAACCAAAGTTTTCAACAGCAGTTTCTTTATCAAACCAACTAACACCATTATCTCCTAGATGATTTGGAGATTTATAAATAATTAATTCATCTATAAGTCCAGATATTAAGAATGCATTTACTAACTTAGGTCCAGCCTCAACAAGAATAGAATTAATTGATGATCTTTGAACATGAGATACTATTTTATGTATGTCTCTTTCTTTTAAAATCTCAACATCAGCCTCTTTAAAAAATTTAAAGTCACGCGAGATATAGTCTTTTTTTGATAAAAGTATTTTTTTTGCTTGATTGACAGGAAAATTTACTCGAGCATTCATCCTAGGGTTATCAGCAAGAAGGGTATTGCCCCCAGTTAAAATAGCATCATATTCTGCTCGAACAATTTGAACATCTTCCCTTGATGCAGATGATGTAATAATGGTTCTTTCTCCACTTTTTTTATGTGACATGCCGTCTGCAGACATTGCAACTTTAACTGTAATATAAGGTTTTTTGTTTTCATGTTTAAAAAAGAAATACTTATTTTGTTCTTTTACCTCATTTGCACAAATACCAAATTCAACTGAAATGCCATTAGCAACTAATTTTTTAATACCTTTGCCTGAGACCAATGGATTTGGATCTTTTGAACCTATTATTACTTTCTTTATTCCAGCTTTTATAATTGCATCTACACAGGGGCCAGTTTTTCCTTGATGGCTACACGGCTCAAGTGTACAAACTAACGTAAGTTCATCAAATGATTTGAATGTACTTCCTAGATTTTTTTTTGCTCTCTCTATGGCGTTAATTTCTGCATGGTATGACCCAAATATTTCATGCTCTCCATGCGAAATAATATTTCCTTCTTTTATTAATAAAGCTCCAACAACTGGATTAGGTTTTGCAGTAAACTTGAAAGCATCAGCGTTAGAG
>CAYXZT010000033.1:0-10853 GCA_964469915.1 uncultured Gammaproteobacteria bacterium | reverse complement strand
GTTGTTGCTGAAGAAGCTACAGCTGAGGAAGAGGTTCAAGCAGTCTCTACTATAGAAAGATCTCCAGCTCAAATAGTTAACGACTTCGAAACAAAACAAATTAAAACCGATCTTCCTTCATTTAGACCCGGTGATACAGTTGTTGTATCTGTTAAGGTCAAAGAAGGTGATAGAACAAGACTTCAAGCTTTTGAGGGTGTTGTAATGGGTGTGAAAAAAGGTGGTTTGAACTCATCTTTTATTGTTAGAAAGATTTCTAGCGGCATCGGTGTTGAACGAACATTTCAAACGCATAGCCCAATGATAGACTCTATCAAAGTGAAAAGAAAAGGTGATGTTCGTCAAGCTAAATTATTCTATCTTAGAGATAGATCAGGTAAATCTGCAAGAATCAAAGAAAGATTAGATAAATAAATGTTAAAAGATAATAAAAAGGATTATTTAATTGAATCCTTTTTAGATTCTTTGTATATAGAAAAAGGTCTTTCAAAAAATACTGTTCAATCTTACAGGAATGATATTACCTCTTTAACGGATTGGTCAATAAAATCTGTTGACACATCGCTAAAAAAATTAAAAAAATCGCATATTGAAAAATATATTTCTTATTTATTTGCATGTGGTTTAAAAAGCTCATCAATTAATAGAAAAATTTCTACTATTAAATCTTTTTATACATTTCTTCTTAAAAAAAAGCTCATATCAGTTTCACCAGTTGTTGATATGACAACTGTAAAGCAGGAAAAGTATCTGCCTACATCTATGTCAGAATTAGAAGTTGAGTGTTTAATTAAAAGCCCCAATCTGGATAGCTCAATTGGAAGAAGAGATAGGGCTATGATTGAAATGCTATATGCAACTGGTATGAGAGTATCTGAATTAGTAAATCTAAAAATAACCGATCTAGATACCAATAGATTAGTTATAAAAGTAATGGGAAAGGGTTCAAAAGAAAGATTAATACCATATGGAGAAGTTGCTTCAGATTATCTTAGTATGTACCTAAAAGAGAGGAACAATACAACGGCTAAAGAAATATTTTTGAGTAATAGAGGAACAAGAATAACCAGGGGAGCATTTTGGAGTCGCATTAAATACTATTTAACTAAAGAGAATCTAAAGCAGTCAATTTCACCACATACACTTCGTCATGCTTTTGCTACTCATCTTTTGAACAGGGGTGCAGACTTAAGATCTGTCCAGATATTACTTGGACATAGTGACTTATCTACTACGCAAATATATACTCACATTGCTAAGCAAAGATTAGGCGAAATTCTAAAAAAACATCATCCAAGAGGATAAAAAATGAAAGTATTTAATTTTATATTTATATTAATATCATTTAGTGTTTTTGTATTTTCAGATAAAGAGCTTATATCAGCTAAGTTAGAAAATATCCTTCCAGCTGATGCTGTTATTGAAAGTATCGAGCCATCTGTTTTTGATGGTATTTATAAAGTTTATTACGGTGATCTTCAGCCAATATATGTTTCACAAGATGGGAATTTCTTTATTTATGGTGATATGTATCAAATTAATTCTAATAGGATTATTAATATCACTAACGAAGAAACAAAATCAAGGCGTGTTGATTTACTAAGTTCAATTCCCTCAAATGAATTAATAATTTTTAAATCAAAAAATGAAATTTCTGCAATTACTGTTTTTACAGATGTTGATTGTGGCTATTGTAGAAAGCTTCATTCACAAATTAGTGAATATAATAAAGTTGGTATAACAGTCAAATATGCAGCTTTTCCAAGGTCAGGTATTGGCACACAAACATTCACAAGAATGGTTGGAGCTTGGTGTGCAGATGATCCAAAAAAGGTGATCACAGATTTAAAAAATGATAAAAAATTAAATCTTGATTTTTGTGATGATCAACCAATAGCAAAGCATTATGTTATTGGTCAAAAACTAGGTATAAGCGGAACACCTGCAATAATAACTCCAGATGGAGAATTAATTCCAGGATATGTTTCTCCAGAGGAACTTCTCTCTAGACTAAAGGCATAAATCATGCCAGATCAACACTTCACCAACGCAGAAAAGCTCCCGCCATATATTTTTGCACAGATTAATGATTTAAAGAAAATCGCGAGATCAAAAGGTGAAGATGTTATTGACTTTGGGATGGGTAATCCTGATCAGCCTACACCAAATTCAATTGTTGAAAAGTTAATTGAAGCTGTAAATAATCCATCTACTCATCGTTATTCCCAATCTGCAGGATTACCTAAATTAAGAGATGCAATAAAAAATTGGTATTTAAGAAGATATTCTGTCGAATTAGACTCAAGTTCTGAAATTGTTACTTGTATGGGATCAAAAGAAGGCATTGCCCATTTAGCATTGGCCACTCTATCAAATAATGATGATGTCTTAGTCCAATCACCAACCTATCCCATTCATTCATATGGAGTTGTAATAGCTGGAGCAAATCTTCGATCTATTTCGTTAAATGGTGATTTGGATAAATTTTTATATGATATTGAAGATGCTATTAATAGATCGTCTAAGAAACCAAAAATGATCATAATTAATTTTCCATCTAACCCAACAACACAATCAGCTGATTTAAGCTTTTTTAAAAAAATTATAGATATTGGAAAAAAGTATGATATTTGGATTATTCATGATCTTGCATATGCTGACATTGTTTTTGATGGTTATAAGGCTCCATCAATCTTAGAAGTTGAAGGTGCCAAAGATATTGCAGTAGAATTTTTTACGTTATCAAAATCTTACAACATGCCTGGATGGAGGGTTGGCTTTTGTTGCGGCAATCAAAAATTAGTTAATGCATTAACAAAAATTAAATCTTATATGGATTATGGCACTTTCACACCAATTCAAGTAGCTGCAATAAAAGCAATAAATGACTGTGATAAAGATGTTTCTATGATTTGTTCAATGTATGAATCTAGGAGAAATGAACTTTGTAGTGGGTTAAAAAGAATTGGTTGGGATGTTGAAACGCCTCTTGCTACAATGTTTGTGTGGGCAAAGATACCGGATAATTATCAACATCTTGGCTCACTAGAATTTAGCAAGTTACTTATAGAACATGCAAATGTAGCTGTATCTCCTGGAGCTGGATTTGGAGAAGATGGAGATTGCTATGTTAGATTCTCTTTAATTGAGAATGAGCATAGAATTAGACAGGCAGTAAGAGGTATTAAAAACTTTTTTTCTATGGAAATAAAATGAAATCATTAAAAATCGGCATATGTGGGTGGGGTAATGTGGCCACCGGAATGTTTAAAGCATTAAATGATAATGCAGATGTTATTAAAAATAACTCAGGATGTTCTTTTGAGATCAAAGTTATAGGTGCTAGAAGAGATAACCCAAAGTGCAATCCAGGAAATACAGAAATAGTAAGAGATATATTCGAAGTAATTAATCATGATATTGATGTTGTTGTTGAATTAATTGGAGGAGTTGATGTTGCTAGAGAGTTAATCATGCATGCAATTGAAAATGGGAAGCATGTTGTTACAGCTAATAAAGCTGTGATTTTTCATCATGGTGATGAAATATTTAACATGGCAAAAAGAAAGGGAGTTAAAGTCCTTTTTGAGTCAGCCGTATGTGCCGGCACTCCAGTTATAAAACTTCTTAGTGAAGAGTTAGCAGCAAATAACATTTCAAAAATTTCTGGCATGTTAAATGGAACTTCAAATTTTATTTTATCTAATATGGAAGACGGAAGTGAATTTGCGCCAACTTTAGCATTAGCACAAAAAGAAGGATATGCAGAACCTGATCCAGCCTTTGATATAGAAGGCATGGATGCAGCTCATAAAATTGGAATACTTGCATCAATTGCCTTTGGTTCATCCTTGCCTCCTCAAGATTTTTATATTGAAGGCATAACCAAGATTGAAAAAAATGATTTCACGTATGCATCTGACATGGGTTATACAATTAAGCACCTGGCAGTAGCAAAACTTCAAAATAATAATCTCGAATTGAGAGCACATCCATCATTAATTAAAGCTACATCTCATTTAGCTAACTTGAAAGGTGTTCGTAACGGCATGGAAATAGACACTGATCTTATCGGAAAGATACATATTGCAGGATCTGGTGCTGGGCAAGAATCGACAGCATCTGGCTTGATCTCTGATCTAATACATTTATCAAATTGCCCTGATTTAAATTTAAACCAAGAATTGCAATGCAAATCAGCTTTCAATTTAAGCATTTTTGAAAACTTAGTTTTTCAATATTATTTTTATTTAGAAGCTGAGGATAAGCCTGGTGTTATGGCTTCTATAACATCACTTCTTGCATCTAAGAAAGTTGGCATTGAATCCATAGTTCAAAAAGATGATCATGGCGAAGACTGTGTCCCAATAATATTGATAACTGATCCCTTTAAAGAACATGATCATGCAGAGCTCCAAAAAGAGCTATTAGGGTTGGAGTCTGTTAAAGCGGTTAGATCAATAAGAATAGAATCTGAATAAATATGTTATTTCACAGCACTAGAGGTAAAGATTTAGATAAAACTTTTGAAGAGGTTTTATTACAGGGTCTTGCAAGTGATGGCGGGCTATTTATGCCAAATCAGTGGCCTCAAGTTGACATAAAGCACATGAGAAATTTAGAAAGCTTTATTGATGTTGCAAAATACATAGTTCCGATGTTCACCAAATCTTCTTTTTCTGATGAAGAGGTAAACAACTTGCTTGAATCTACTTGGCATAATTTTTCAGAAGAAAACTTCGTAAAAATTCAACAATTAAATGAATCGAACTGTGTTTTAGAGCTTTTTCATGGCCCAACATCAGCATTTAAAGATTTTGGTCTTCAATTGGCTGCAGCTTTTTTTGATTTAGCATTATCTAAAAAAAATAAAACCGCTATAGTTTTTGGAGCAACATCAGGCGATACAGGCTCTGCTGCAATTGACGCATGTAAAAGGTTTGATTCTATTAAAAGTTTTATTTTACTTCCAGAAGGTAATATGTCTGATGTGCAACGAAGACAAATGACAACTGTTGATAGTCCAAATGTTTTCACATTGCTTATAGATGGTACATTTGATGATTGTCAGACAATTGTTAAGGAAGCATTCAATGAACGCTCATTTATTAAAGATGATCAGTTTCTACTCGCAGTTAATTCAATTAACTGGGTAAGAATTATAGGACAAATTTGTTATTATTTTTACGCCGCACTTAAAATTTCAAAATATAAGGAGTCATTAAATTTTGCAGTTCCAACGGGAAATTTTGGAAATGTATTTGCTTGCTACTCAGCTCATAAAATGGGAATGCCTTTAAACAAAATAATTGTAGCTGTAAATGATAATAATATTCTACACAGATTTTTTAGTGAAAATGATTACTCAAAAAAACCTGTATCAGAAACAGTATCTCCAAGCATGGATATAAGCATTGCTAGCAATTTTGAAAGACTAGTATATGATTTTTATACTGATAGAGAATGTAATTTGTGCGAAGATTTTTATTCAAACTTCCCATCGATACCAATAAAAATTAAAAATAGTATGTGGGAAAAATCTAAAGATTTATTTTTAAGTTACTCTGTAGATGATATTCATACCGTTCACGCTATGAAAGATGTATATAAAAAATATAACTATCTCATAGACCCTCATACAGCCGTTGCTTCCAAAGCTGTTGAAACTCTTCAAGAGAAATTGGTTGGCAAAACAATAATACTTTCTACAGCGCATCCAGCTAAATTTCCTTTAGTCGTTAAAAATGCTGGCCTTGAAGTTAAAGACGTACCAATTAGTCTTTCAGAGATTTTTAACAAACAAGAAAAAATTTATAATTTTCCAGCATCAAAAAAACAAATTTTTGACTTTATTACTAAAAATAACTCTTAATGATGGATTCTATAGAATTAAAATCAAACTTATCTGATTTGAAATTTCGTTTAAATGAAATAAGGGAAGGTGTTTTTGATGTCTCTGCAAAAGAACAAAGATTAGAACAAATTGAAATAGATTTAGCCAAAGAAGAAGTATGGTCTGATTTGGAGCTATCTCAAAAAATCAGTAAAGAAAAAACTGCAATTGAAAAGTCACTAATTAATTTTAAATCTGTTGAAGAAAAGGTTTCTGACAGCTTGGTTTTATTAGAAATCGCAGAAAGTGAATCTGATATAGATTCAATAAATGAAATTTCAAAAGATTTTACAGAGCTAGATGACGCTGTTGCTGCTCTTGAATTTAGCAAAATGTTTACAAATAAAATGGATCCGGCATCAGCATATGTAGAAATTCAATCTGGTTCAGGTGGAACAGAAGCTCAAGATTGGGCAGAGATGCTCCTAAGAATGTATTCAAAATGGGCAGAAGGAAGAGGTCTTGATATTAATATTACAGAGATTTCATATGGAGAAGTGGCAGGCATAAAATCTGCTACTTTGCATGTCAGCGGAGAATATTCTTATGGCTGGCTAAGAACTGAAACTGGAATTCATAGATTGGTTAGAAAATCACCTTTTGATTCTGGAAGCAGAAGACACACATCATTTGCATCTGTTTTCATATCCCCAGAAGTTGACGACTCTATAGAAATTAATATTAATAATGCTGACATTCGTGTAGATACATACAGAGCCTCAGGGGCAGGAGGGCAGCATGTAAATAAAACTGATTCAGCAGTAAGGTTAACTCATACTCCAACTGGTGTGGTTGCTCAATGTCAGAGTGACAGATCTCAACATAAAAACAAAGAAAATGCTCTAAAACAATTAAAATCAAAGCTTTACGAGTTAGAATTACAAAAACAGAACGAGGAAAGAAAAGAGCTAGAAGAAAGTAAGTCTGATATAGGGTGGGGAAGCCAAATCAGGTCGTATGTACTGGATCAGTCTAGAATTAAAGATCTAAGAACAGGGCATGAAACAGGTAATACATCAGCAGTTCTTAACGGTGATCTTGACGAATTTATGAAAACAAGTCTTAAAGCAGGGGTTTAAATGTCAGAAGAAAATATAGGTGGCGAAGAGGGGATAATTGATGAGAGAAGAAAAAAACTAGAAAACCTCAGAAGCAACAAAAAAGCATATATTAATGACTTTTTAAAGGAGCATTATGCTGATGATATTCATCAACAAAATGATTCTTTTACAAAAGAAGAACTAGTAGAAAAAAATATTGATAATATTTCTGTTGCAGGAAGAATTGTTCTTATGCGCGTAATGGGAAATGCAAGTTTTGCAACTGTAAGAGATTCTAGTGGAGATATTCAAATCTATGTAAGTAAAAATACAATAGATGAGGCCGCATACAATGATTTTAAAACTTGGGACCTTGGCGACATAATCGGTGTTAAAGGTAAATTGTTTAAGACTAGAACTGATGAATTAACAATCGAAGCTAGTGATGTTGTGCTGATCACGAAATCTATAAGGCCTATGCCAGATAAATTTAAAGGCCTATCAGATATAGAAACTAGATATAGGCAAAGATATTTAGATTTAATGAGCAATGATGAATCTAAAACAGTCTTTATAAATCGAACTAAAATCATTGAATCCGTAAGAGCTTCATTGAAAGAGAGAAACTTTATTGAAGTTGAAACGCCAATGATGCACCCCATACCAGGTGGAGCTGTAGCAAGGCCATTTGTAACAAAACATAATGCATTGGATCGAGAGTTGTTTCTAAGAATAGCACCAGAACTTTATCTAAAAAGATTATTAGTTGGAGGCTTCGAAAGAGTTTTTGAAATTAATAGAAGCTTTAGAAACGAGGGTTTGTCGACAAGACATAATCCTGAATTCACAATGCTCGAATATTATGAAGCCTTCACAACATTAGAAAAAACAATTGAATTTACTGAAAATATGATCAAATCTGCATCGGAAGAAGTCAACGATTCTCTTAAGATTATGTGGGGTGATGATGAGATAGATTTATCAAATTTTAGAAAATCTAATCTTACTGATTTAATACTTGAAGAAAACAAGAACCTTTCCCAAGATGATTTAGATAAGCTTGGCGGCAAAGCGCTTTTAGAATTATTTGAATCAACTGTTGAAGATAAGCTTGTTCAACCTACCTTTGTTATAGGCTATCCTGTTGAGGTGTCTCCATTATCGAGAAGGAATAATGAAAATCCAAATATTGCCGATAGATTTGAGTTATTTATAGGCGGTAAAGAAATTGCTAATGGATTTTGTGAATTAAATGATCCTGACGATCAGGCTGAAAGATTTAAGGAACAGGTTAAAGCTAAAAATACAGGCGATAAAGAAGCTATGTCATATGATGAGGATTACATCACTGCATTGGAGCATGGAATGCCTCCAGCAGTAGGTGTTGGAATAGGAATTGATCGTCTAGTAATGATGATTACCAATCAAACATCGATTAGAGATGTTTTACTATTTCCTCAGCTTAAATCTTAATTTCCAGAGGGTATATCTTTAAAAGGCATACCTTTATCTGATCTTTTATCTTGTGGAAGCCCAAGAACTCTTTCAGAAATTATATTTTTAAGAATTTCATCTGTTCCACCTGCAATTCTCAAACCTGGAGCTCCTAGCCATGCATTCTGAAAACTTTGAACTTCATTATCCTCGGTTTTTAGCATACCAGCCATATCCAAAGAATCTATGCCAAAATTACCAATATCTTGAAGTTTATTAGCACTTACAATTTTAGTTATTGATGCTTCAGGTCCAGGCGTTTCCCCTTTAGATAAAGCTGACATCGTTCTTAATTTAGTATTTTTCAGACCATTAGCTTCACAATACCAATCTGCAATTGACTCTCTTGTAGCTCTATTTTTAATGAGTGACTCACCACAATCATCCTGACTCTTAGCCCAATTAAATGCTTCTTTAACATCAGCCCCATTTGCATCTCCTACTGCAAGTCTTTCATTCATAAGAGTTGTAATTGCAACTTTCCAACCATCACCAATCGCACCTAATCTTTGTGAATCAGGTATTACAACATCCGTAAAATAGACTTCATTAAAACTAGAACCACCAGTTATTTGCTTGATTGGCTTAACTTCAATACCGGGTGATTTCATATCAACAAAAAAGAATGTCATGCCTTTATGTTTTTCAAGATTTGGATCGTGCCTAACAACTAATATTCCAAAATCACAAAAATGAGCACCAGACGTCCAAACCTTTTGACCATTGATAATCCAATTATCACCATCTTGCACAGCCTTGCTGCGAAGGCCTGCAACATCAGAACCAGCAGATGGCTCAGAAAATAGTTGACACCATATTTCCTTACCTTCAGCCATTGCAGGAAGGTATCTTTCTTTTTGCTCTTCTGTTGCATACTCCATCATTACTGGACCACACATACCAAGTCCAATTTCAAAAATACCACGTGGAACATTAAATTTTGATTCTTCCTCAGACCAAATAATTCTTTCAATAGGCGATGCAGCTATACCTCCGTACTCCTTTGGCCAATGTAACATTGCCCATCCTGCATCATATTTCTTCTTCTGCCATTCTTTGGCAACATCTAAGAAATCTATATCAGCAAATCCTTCTCTTTTTTTCTTAGATTTTGGCTCAGCATTTTTTTCAAGCCATTCTCTACATGTATTTCTAAATTGTGCCTGTTCTGGTGTGTCATTAAAATCCATTTTTTCTTCCTAATATGTGTTTGATTTTTCTAAGCTACTTACTAACTTTTCTTTCCAATTTGGTAATGATCCTATATTTACTGATAATAATTTAGATCTTTTGTAATAAAGATGACAATCATATTCCCATGTAAAACCATTCCCTCCATGTGTTTGTATATTTTCCTTTGAGCATAGTTGATATGCCTTAGTAGAGCTAACTCTAGCAGTTGCAGATGCTACAGGAAGATCCGATGATTCTGTGGAAAGAGCCCATGCAGCATAGTATGAATTTGATTTTGCTAAAGTTATAGCAACATACATATCAGCAAGCTTATGTTTTATAGCTTGAAATGAACCAATTTGACGCCCAAATGCATATCTCTCTTTTGCATAATTAGTTGCCATATCTAGAGATGCCTGAGAGCCACCAATTTGTTCAAAGCTAAATAAAACTGCTGCTTGATTTAAAAGATTTTCATAAGAATCCCAGCCATGTGATTCATCACCAATAACAACAGCAGGAGAGTTATTATAATCAACTACAAAATGACCTCTACTCTCATCAATAGTGTCTTGATGATTTATGACTACAGTATCAGACGAGTGATCAACCAAGCTGAGGCAAATCCCAGAGGTTGATTTAGAAACAACAATAGAGTGTGTAGCTATTTCAGCATCAGGCACAGCTATTTTTTTACCAGTAATTTTCTTATTATCTGTAAAAGTATTTATGTTCGAATTTGTTGGTGCAAAAAGATCTTCTGTTACTGCCAAAGTCCCAACTATATCTCCTGATATTAGCTTAGGAAGAATTTCTTTTTTAACATCTTCATCTGCATATTTAATAATTGCTTCTGTAAAAAGATAAACTGACGATGAGAAGGGTACAGGTGCCAAAAATCTGCCAAGCTCTTCTGCTAATACACATAACTCAAGATGCCCCAAACCTAAACCACCATATGCTTCAGGTATGCGAATACCAGTCCAGCCTAATTCAACTATCTTGTTCCATAATTCAATATCAGTGTTTTGTTTATCTTCTAAAACCTTACGGCTTCTATTGATCGCTCCTTCTTTCTCTAAAAACTTTCTTGCTTCGCTTTGAAGGAATTTTTGATCGTCTGAAAAATCTAAATTCATAATTATTTAAATAGTTAATGTAAAATATATTATAAGGTAGTTTTTTTAATAATTAATACATCAATAAACAATGAAACCAAATAAATCATCACCAGCTTATTTAAAAAAGAAAAA
>CAYXZT010000032.1:0-11183 GCA_964469915.1 uncultured Gammaproteobacteria bacterium | reverse complement strand
TAATCTATACCACTCTTGAGCCTTGCCATATGTGTGCAAAAGCAATTGTTGATGCCCGAATAGATAAAATTATTTTTGCTACTCCTGAACCAAAAACAGGTAGCTTAATATCTATAGACAATATTTTAGATAGATTGGACTTTAATCATAAGGTCTCATATCAGTATGGACTTTTTGCAGAGGAGAGCTCAACTCTATTAAAAAATTTTTTTAAAGAACGCAGAAAAGTTTAGCTTAATATTTTTTTCATGGAGCTATGAGGTATTTTTATATCTGATTCATAAGGACCTATCTCTGCATAACCTAATGATTCATAAAACTTAACGGCCTCAGCTCTTGCATTGAGAACAATTTTGTTGGCTCCACTGGTTCGCGCTATATCTTCAAGCCTACACACTATTTTCGATCCAAGGCCGCTTCTTCTATGTTGCGGGCTTACTCCCATATATCTAATTTGGGCTTCATTGATATTATTCATATGTACTCGGCCGCATGCTATGACGCTATTCTTAATATCAAGAGCCATAATATGTTCGCTTATTTCTTCTAGATTGTCTTTAAGTGGAATGTGAGACATCTTGAGAGGCTTTCTTAAAATTTCCCATCTGAAGTCATCATATTTTTCCCACTCATCGTTTGTTAGTGGTGATCTTAGGACTATTTCATCCATAAGGTTTATATGTTTAGATCAACCCATACAGGGCAATGATCTGATGGTTTTTCCATGGCTCTGGAATCATAATCAATACCAACTTCTTTAATAGAATCTTTTAGATTGTTTGAAACCATAATATGATCTATACGAAGTCCTCTTTTTGGGTTATCGTCAAACATCTTTGATCTATAATCAAACCATGAGTATATAGATGAGTCGTCAGGATGCTTTACTCTCCAAGAGTCTACAAAACCGATATCTTTAATACTATTCCACATTTGTCTTTCTTGAGGTTGAAATGATGTTTTGCCATCTCTTAGCCATCTTTTCATATTATCGGGACCAATTCCTATATCAATATCCTCCGGAGCTACATTAAAATCACCCATTATTATTAGGTTCTTTTTAGTCTTTTTTAAATTTCTGATATGAACTTCCAGATCATCATAGTATTTAATTTTCTTTGGGAACTTAGATGCATGATTAATATTTTCGCCTTGTGGAAAGTACCCATTCATAATGGTTATTTCTGTCTTGCCATTTGAAAAAGTACATTCTATAAATCTTTTTTGATCTTCTTCAGTATCTTTTTTGAAGCCCTTGACTGTTTTGATTGGTTTGTTTTTGCTTAAAAATGCAACACCATAATGTCCTTTTTGCCCCCAGTACTCTGGGTGATAACCAATTTCTTCGATAACCTCTAGAGGAAAGTCAGGATCATTTACCTTTGTTTCTTGAAGACCGATTACATCTGGGTCTAGAGTATCTCTAAGGTGAATAAGTTGATGAGGTCGAGCTCTAATACTATTGATATTAAATGATACTATTTTCATAAGCCTAGTTTACTTTAGTTAAGACAATTTTTTTATTTAAATCTAAGTAATCACCTATAATTTTTGTCGATTCAATTAATAAAAAATCATTTTCTAAATCAATATTATTTCTATCTATAAGCTCTTCATCTTCAGAATCTTTTAATGCTTCATAGGAGTCATATATTTTTAATCCTAGACCTAACCTTCTTTTATTTTCAATCTCTAGTAGCCATGATTTTCTTAAATTTTTCTCATTAATTCGTTCATTAATATTAAGGCTTAACTCCTTTTTATTCTTATTATCGTCATACCTTTTTCTTACCTCACCTAGGTAAAGTAAATTCGGGTCTATATTTAATCTTTTTTTATGGAGCTCCCGCACAGTTTTTAATTTGTTATAGTTTAATGGAAATTTATTATGTCTATATGGCCTTACTCTGTCCCATTCTAGAGCAGTAGGGTAGGAACTTTCTCCAACAGTTTCAATATCCCATGTTGATGGCAATGATATGTCTGGCACTACTCCTTTATTTTGAGTGCTAGTTCCATCCACTCTGTAATACTTAGATTCAGTTATTTTGATTTGTCCTTTTGAGATATCTTCTAAGCTTTGGACAGTTCCCTTTCCAAAAGTTCTTTGACCAACAATTATTCCTCTCTGGTAGTCTTGAATCGCAGCAGCGACAATTTCTGATGCTGAGGCTGAGTATCTATTAACAAGAACGAGAAGGGGCTTATCCCAAATTTGAGAAGCTTTACTATCACCATATGGCTGAATGTAACCAGTACTATGTTTAACTTGAACAGTAGGTCCCGAAGCAACAAAAAGACCAATAATCTTATTCGCTTCAATTAATGCTCCACCACCATTATTTCTTAAATCTAAGATCACTGCATCAACAGATTTTTTATTGAAATCCTCAAGTATTTTTTTTACATCGCCACTGCTACTTTTATAATCATTTGTTCTATTCTGATAGGCATTGAAATCAATATAAAATGAAGGAAGATCAATAATTCCAATTTTTGACCCTTCTTCTGAGACATGAATCTCACCTTTAGCTGCTCTATCCTCTAATTTAATTTCTTCTCTTTTTAACGTTACGATCTTCCTAACGTCATCATTCTCTTTAGATGATATAAATTCAATTTCAACTTCTGAACCAGATTCACCTCTTATCAGATTAACAACTTCATCAATTCTCCAGCCTATAACATCAATATATTCTTCATCACTATCTTTCTGCCTTATTCGAGTTATCTTGTCATCAGGTGAAATTCTTCCTGATTTTTCAGCAGGACCTCCTGGGACAAGGCTTATAATTTTTGTGTAATCATCTTCTATACCAAGTAATGCACCAATTCCCTCTAGCTTTAACGACATATTCATATCAAAATCTTCTGCTGATCTTGGTGATAAATACGAAGAGTGTGGATCAAATTGATTGGCCATTACAGTCATAGCTATTGAAAAAATATCTTCCTCTTTTTGCTGATTGACTCTTTTTATTCTATTTTTATATCTTTTAATTAAATCTTTTTTTGGATCTACAGATGGCTCATCAGACATTTGAGCTAATAAAAATTCATTTTTTGTCTGAAGTTTCCATTGGTTATTTAATGCTTTTTGATCATCAAGCCATTCATTATCCTTGATATAAATATCTAAAAAATCATCTTTCTCAAATGAAAATGAAAAGTTATTAACAAGGTATATTTGAAACTCTGAAAATTCAATTACTCTTTTAAAATAAAGATTAATAATTTCATAAGAAATATCAATATCAAAAGCTGCCTCATCATATAAATCAGATCTGTGAATAAACCCCTCAACCTCATTCTTAGTAAAATATTGTTTACTGCCATCAAGCTTATCAATTAGAGCAATTATGTAATTTTTATTGAAATCTCTATCAACAAAATTACTGACATAATGACTTTTCTCAATTTTATTAAAAACTTCTTGGCTGATTTTTATTTTATCTGCACTTAAATTTTGAGATACATATTCTTTTCTTGTATCGTCATTATTTCCACATGCAATTACAAAAATGCTGCATGCTAAAATATAGAGATAAGAATATTTATTTTTCACAGATAAATTTATAAGTTTTGTATTTTTGCCGCTTCTTCTCTTAAGAGTTCAGGCGCTCCAAGAGTATGCCTATTTACTCCAATTCTTTTGAACCAATAGTGTACCCCCATTAGATCAGTAAATCCCATTCCGCCATGAACTTCTGTTGCTTTTTTAGCAATTATCTTTGATATTTCTGAAACATGAGATTTTGCATGACATGCCATTAGCCTTGATTCTTCAGGAGAATTATCAAAGCAATGAGCAGCATGCCAAACCAAAGAATAGCAAGGCTCTAAATCAGCTACCATTTCGGCACACATATGTTTTACTGCTTGAAAAGACCCAATTACTCGACCAAATTGTTTTCGTTCTTTGGAATACTCAACAGCCTTATCAATGAGCCTCTGTGAGGCGCCAATGCTATCAGCGGCAAGAATTATTCTCCCAGCATCAATGGCTCTATTTATAGCATCTTTATGAGATACAGTTTGCTCAAGAATATCTATATCTACGTTATTTAATTTAACCTCTGAAAAACTTCTAGTATTATCAACTGTTATCAATTTCACTATTTCAACTCCGGGAGAGTTTGCTGATATTAAACCAATGACTCCATCTGAATCTGAAAACATCAAATGAGAAGCATCTTGTGTATCTAGAACAAATAGCGATCTTCCTGATATTTTATTATTTTTAATTTCGATAGCTGAGTTATCTCTAGCTCCAAAATATTCTGAAAATCCAACACCAATCCTTATTGAGTTGTTTGACATCTGGGTTAAATATTTTTCCTTTTGTTTTTGATTTCCTCCATAAACAATTGCTATCGGTGCCATTACATATGACCCAGCAAAGGCTATCGGTGCTACTCCACCGCCTAGGCTCTGACTGATAGCAGTTGCAAAAAGAAGATCTAATCCAAGCCCACCAAACTCCTCAGGTATAAGAAGTGAACTCAGCCCTAGATTTACTAAGCCACTATGGATTTCTTGTTGAGTATCTAATGATTTTCCATCTGAAATAGACCTAATTACATCTAAATCAGCCTGATTTTTTAAGAATTTTGAGACGTTTTCTTGAAAAAATACTTGATCTTCTGATAATCCAAAATACATCCTAAACTCCTTGAACCTTAGGTTCCCTTGGCATACCTAGACCTCTTTCTGAGATAATATTTTTTTGAATTTGACTAGTTCCGCCACCTATTATTAATCCCAAATAGTACATATAAAGAAACTGCCATGATCCGCTATCCCTCAAATGAGGACTATCTTCATATAGTGTTCCAATTTCTCCCATAATATCTATAGCAAATCCTTCTAGCTCATGTCTTAGCTCAGTACCAACAAGTTTCTGAATCATTCCAGCTATTTTTGTATCCTGTCCTTTATTGAGCTTGGAAGATAGAACTCTTAATGAATTAGACTGAAATGCCATAACTTTTGCTTGAATAGACATAAGTCTATCCCTGTAAACAGGTATATCAATTAATCTTACTCCATCTAATTGCTCCTCTTTCATTCTGTCAATTAAAAAATTTACTCGATTGAAAGTGGCATTAGGATCTGTCAAAGATCCTCTCTCATGTCCAAGAGTGGCGTTAGCTACAGCCCATCCTTCTCCTCTTTTACCTATTATGTTTTCTTCAGGGATTGTCACATCTGTAAAAAAGACTTCGTTAAATCCTGGTTTTAAAGTCATGTCAACAAGGGGTCTTATTTCTATCCCTGGTGTATCCATTGGTATTAGTAGATAGCTTATTCCAGCATGTTTTTGTGCGTCTGGCTCAGTTCTCACAAGACAAAACATCATTTGTGAGTACTGAGCAGTACTTGTCCAAATTTTTTGTCCATTAATAACCCAATTTCCATTAACAAGTTCTCCTTTAGTTTGCAAACTAGCAAGATCGCTTCCAGCATTTGGCTCAGAGTATCCTTGGCACCAAATAATTTCTCCATGAAGGGTAGGTTTAATATATTGTTTCTTTTGTTCTTCTGTTCCAAGTTCTAGTAGGGTAGGTACCAACATATCTATACCTTGACCACCCATGGCGGCTGGTATTTTTGCATTTGAGAATTCTGATGCAATTATTCTGCTCTTAATGATATCGCTCTCACCACCGAAGCCGCCATAATCTTTTGGAACAGATCTAGCAAAATAACCTTTTTTAATTAGTATAGATTGCCACTCTGATCTAGATATAGTTATACCCGTTGCTTCATAATCTTGTGCCAGTGGCGCTTTAGAAGAATCTTTGAAATTTACCCCTTTCCATTCTTTACAAAATTCTTGAACCTCTTTTCGAAAATTCTCATACTTTTCGCCGTAATTCAAATCCATTTAGTATCTCTCTAATAAATTATTAATCCCATTTAGGATCTCTTTTTTCTAAAAATGCTGCAATACCTTCTTGTGCATCATCACTTTTAAAGCATTCTTCAATTTGTTTTTGTAGATAGGGTAAAGCTTCATTAAAACTCATATTATCCTGATGTGCATATGCTTTTAATCCTATCTGCATAGTACCTGGGGCAAGACTAGAAAGTTCTTTGGCTAAATTATCTACATGCTCATCAAGTTGAGCTTGTTCCACTGATTTATTAATCAGCCCCCATTCTTCAGCTTTAGATGCATTTATATAATTACCTCTCATAATAAAATCTAATCCAGCTCTTTTTGGCATAACTCTAAACAAGCCTGCCATAACCATAAACGGCCACAATCCTCTTTTAATTTCAGGTGCTGAAAATTTTGCCTCCTTAACTGCAATCGCATGGGTTGCATTTGAGACCATTAAAAGCGCTCCAGCCAAAACAGATCCTTGGATTTTACATATTACAGGTTTATATAAATGTCTAATTGAAAGACTTAAATCGTTATGATTTAGTAATTTTGGAACATTGGATTCAGACTTTGAATTACTTAAATCTGCACCAGCACAAAAAATATCTCCTTCAGCATCTATTATTACGACTCTAATTTTTCTCTCTTGTTTTGCATATGCCAAAGCATAATTAAGCTCATTCATCATTACACTATTTATTGCATTCTTCTTATCAGGCCTATTTAGGGTAATTGTTAAAATATGATCTTTTATAGCAACCTTGGTTGCTTCAAAAATTAGACCATCTAAAGAAAGTTTCTCATTGCTCATAGTTTTTTCCGTTTAATATTGAAGAGGGAACTTGTATCAGCTTAGCTCTTAGATACTCACCAAGAGATTTTGCTTGGCTATCTATTTTATTATTTGAAGAAACCCCATCTTGAAGAATGTCATGGATATAAAAGTTAAGAGAATGAATATTAGCTAACTCATATCTATCTATTTTAAAATTTTTAAGATCAGGCAAAAGCTCTTTAAGATTTTCAACTGTTAAAAATTCATACAGAAATGCATAGGAGGATAAATCCTTTGCCCAAACACCTAAATTTGCACACCCGCCTTTATCACCTGATCTAGTCCCATATATTTCTCCAAAATAAATTTGTGACATTTCTTCTTCTTTGATCTCAGGAATTTTGATAGGTTCTTTTTGATAGTAAATATCTTCAAAATCAAGCTGGCTTGTTGGAAGGACATCAATTTTTTTACCGTTAATATTGACTGTTTCTTTTATATGTCTACTGTCCACCAAAGCAGGCCAATAAACTATTACAGGACCATTTGGCTTAGCAGCAGCTCTTGCAAAAAAACCAGGAAAATTTGATAAAGATAATTCAACAATTTTTGCAGTAAATAGCCTTCCGACTAAATCAGGATTCATTGATTTTACAGATATATTAAGAGAAGCCATTGCCTCTTCATTCGTTTTGGGATTATTTTTTTGAGTTTGATGTAAATCAACAGATACTTCATCAAATTGATCCATGCCGCCCACTGAATTGAACAAGGTATCTGTAAATGCTTTAGCCTTTTCTTCAATATCAAGGCCAGTGAGAATTATTTCCATTCCATTTCTATACCCGCCAGCAAGATTAATACAAACCTTATGAGACGGAGGGGGTGAGCTACCTCTGCAATCAGAAACATAGACTCTATCTTTTGCAATTTCTTGAATTTTTAAAGTATCAAAATGGGCAATTACATCGGGATTGATATATGAAGGAGAGCTAATTTCATATAAAAGTTGAGCAGTTACTGTTCCAACAGATACAAGCCCGCCGGTATTTGGGTGCTTGGTGATTGTAAAATTACCATTTTCTTCAATTTCTGCAATTGGATAACCTACATTATCAAAACTTGGGACTTCTTTAAAAAAAGCATAATTCCCTCCAGTTGCCTGACATCCACATTCAATAATGTGCCCAGCCGCTAATGCACCAGCTAAAGCGTCGTAATTATTTCTGCTCCAATTAAATTTCCATGCAGCAGGCCCAATTACAACGGCAGCGTCAGTAACCCTTGGACACACCACAATATCTGCACCATTATCAAGAGCTTCTTTAATACCCCATGCTCCAAAATAGACATTTGCAGTTAAGGGATTAAATCCAGAATCTTTTAAAGCCTTCCCTTTGTCTATATTGACAAAATTCTCACCTTGTTGTGATAGTTCATCTATTCTTGGTATCAGATCATCTCCGTCTATGTAAGCAACTTTTAAATCAACAGATAGCTCTTTTAAAATTTTTTCAATTTCACTTGCCATTGATTTTGGATTTAAACCACCAGCATTAGTAACAATTTTTATATTTTTATTTTTACAATCCTCGGCAATCTCTTTTACTTGCTTTAGGAAAGTACCAACATACCCTTTATCCTCACCTCTTTGTATTTTTTGACTGTAAAGAATAGTCATAGTTAGTTCAGCAAGATAATCACCTGTAAGGACATCAATGGGACCACCATCCACCATTTCTTTTGCAGCAGAAAGCTTATCGCCGTAGTAGCCACTGCAGTTAGCTATTTTTATAACATCTTTATCCAAATTAATTCTCCAACCTTATTCCTTTTAAAATAACTCTTGTTACTGAATTAGCAGACTTCTCAGGAGATTCATTTATTGATGATCTATTTTTATTTTTTGCAAACTCTCTTCCAATGCCACCAAGTAAAATCGCAAATGCCTTTGGATCTATTTTTTGTATCTCTTTAGTATTCATAGCCTCAACCAAAAGTTTTTCAGTGTACTTTGTAATAAAATCTTCATGATAATCAATCATCTCAGACGAGCCATTTATTTTCCCCAGGCCTTTGATATAGGCATCAAACTTTGGACCAACAGCCTGATTTACAATGCCTAAATATGTATCAAGCTTATCTATGGGTGATTCAATTTTAGAAACCTGTTCTAAAGCACTCTTACCTAATTTTTTTAAAATGTTATCCACAGTCATTGTGATTAATTGATCTTTACTAGGAGCAATTTCATATAAAGTTCTCAAAGATATTTTCAATCTTGATGCAAGCTCGGACATAGTTAATTCTGGGATGCCTTTTTCAAGCATTTTTTCAAGAGTACTAATTATCTCTTTATGTTTTTTAGTTAAAGGTTTTAGTGGTTCTAATCTTGAGGTATGAATATTTTGTGAATACTGCATTATTTCGAATCAACTATCATAAGAGGAGCTCCATTTTCTACTTGGTCATCTTTTGAAATAAGTACCTTTGATACTATTCCGTTGTGAGAGGCCTTTATCGAATGTTCCATTTTCATAGCTTCCAGTATCACCAAAACGTCTCCTGTTTTTACTTTTGAGCCTTTTTTAACATTCAATGCAATAACTTTCCCTGGCATAGGGGCTGTTAAACTTCCGGCTTGAATTTCAATCCCTGGTAAGACAAATCTTGGCTTTATCTTTAGCATGACGTCACCAAATGGCATATGTACAAGAATATTTTCATTTTTTAAAGTTATTCTTGAATAATGTCTTTTTGCATTAAATTCTACATCAATACCAAAATCATCTTCTGCATGAATTATCCCAATTTTATCCGAATCAAATATGAATCCTTTATTTTTTTCATATCTATAAGAAACACTATGTTCATCATCATTAATAACAAAATCAATTTTTTGTTTAGGCAGCCTGCCATTTGTCCATCCTGATGGCATAAAGCTTGCAATACCTGTCTTTTGTCTATTTCCTCTTTGAATCCATAGCGCAGCTATAGAAGCAGCATGCTCAATTTCAGCTGGAGCAAGTTTTCGTTTTTTATTAGGTTGAACATGGCTTATAAAATCTGTAGTGGTATTTCCATCAAAAAATTCTTTTGCCTTAAGGCATTCAATTAAAAACTCTCTGTTAGTAATTACGCCTCCAATATGAGCAGATTCTAAAGTACGAATTAATTTTAAAATTGCATCATTTCTTGTATCTCCAAAAGAAATTATTTTTGCCAGCATTGGATCAAAATTAGTTCCTATATTTGAGCCAGTGCTAATGCCTGAGTCCCATCTTGCATCATTTTCAGGGCCTGCCTCAAATGCAATTATTTCACCAGTTTCTGGAAGAAAGTCATTATCTGGATTCTCAGCATAAAGTCTTGCTTCAATAGAATGACCTATAAAAGTAATATCATCTTGGTCGTATCCTAGCTTTTCTTCTCTAGCAATTCTTAATTGTTCTGAAACCAGGTCTATCCCAGTTACCTCCTCTGTAACCGGGTGCTCAACTTGTAATCTTGTATTGACTTCTAAAAACCAGAACTCTTCTGTTTTATCATCAAATAAAAATTCAACAGTTCCAGCTGATTTGTATTTAATTTTCTTTGCGAGTTTGATTGCCGCATTCCCCATTTCAGCCCTAACATTTTCGGAGACTCTAGAGGAGGGTGACTCTTCAATGATTTTTTGGTGTCTTCTTTGAATAGAGCACTCTCTTTCTCCTAGGTGAACTAGATTTCCATGAGCATCGCCAAGTATTTGAATTTCTATATGTCTAGATTTTTGTACATATCTCTCTATAAAAACTCTATCATCACCAAATCCTGATTGAGCTTCTCTTTGTGCACTTTTAATGGATTCTTTTAGATCTTTTTCTTTTTGAACCACCCTCATACCTTTTCCTCCACCACCCGCGGCAGCTTTTATAAGGAGGGGGAACCCGATATTTTTTGCATTTTTAATATTTGATGTCATTGGAAGTGTAGGTACGCCAGCTTTTTCTGCTAATTCTTTTGCTTTCAACTTATCTCCCATAACAGAGATTACGTGTGGCGATGGACCAACCCAGATCAAGCCTTCTTTAATTACTCTTCTTGCAAAAGAGGCATTCTCAGATAAAAAACCATATCCTGGATGAATTGCTTGAGCACCAGATTCTTTAGCAGCTTTTATAATTTCCTTGCTATCTAGATAGCCCCCATCATTTAATCTAATTGATTGATCAGACATATGTACAAAAGGCTCATTTTTGTCTGCATCTACATATACTGAAATACATTTAATACCCATTTCTTGAGCAGTTTGAATAATTCTGCAAGCTATCTCACCTCTGTTGGCGATTAATAAGGAGTCAAAAATCATAATCTAAATACTCCGTATTCCCTTGCACCCTCAATAGGCACGTTATTAATTATTGATAAACAAAAACCAATGATATCCCTGGTGTCTCTTGGATCTATAATTCCATCATCGGTAACCATACTACTTGCAACCAATCCTCTTGATAATTTTTCTAAATAATCAATTAC
>CAYXZT010000031.1:0-11954 GCA_964469915.1 uncultured Gammaproteobacteria bacterium | reverse complement strand
CTTTAAATAGCTCTTCACAAGGGATGTATGAACCTTGTCATGGAAGCGCTCCAGACATTGCTGGAAAGAATATTGCTAATCCTATAGCTATGATCGCTTCCTTAGCGATGGCATTTAGACACTCCCTAGACCAACAAGATATAGCAGATAAAATAGACAATGCCATTAAGATTTTTATTCAACAGGGCCATAGAACAAAAGATATAAGTACAACTTCTGAATATATAAAAACATCTGAGGTTGCTGAGATAATTATAGGAATTATTAAAAATGGATAAATCTATCAATTTAGCTTTAATTGGTGCATCAGGTGTAGTTGGTCAAAAAATACTTCAACTTCTTGAAAAGAAAAACATAAAAATTAATAAGTTATTTCCTCTTGGGAAGTCTACTGTTGGTCAAACAGTTCAATTTCAAAACGAAGATATTGTTATTGGTGATATGGACTCCTTTGATCCAACTTTGGCCAATATAACAATTTTTTCAGCAGGGTCATCAGTAGCAAAAACTTATGCTAGAAAATTTGTTGAATCGGGAAGCTATGTTATCGATTTGTCTTCAGAATTTAGATATGAGGATGATATTCCTTTGGTTATCCCTGAAATAAATGGAGATATTTTAGATCAGCTTAATGAACCTGCCTTAATTGCCAATCCTAACTGCTCAACATCACAGCTTTTAATGGTTTTAAAGCCTATCCATGAAAATTATGGTATTGATTTTTTTAATGTTGCAACATATCAAGCTGTGTCAGGAACTGGTAAAGAGGCAGTAGCAGAGCTGAAATCACAAACTTTTGAGAATAGTACTGAGACAAAAGTTTATCCAAAACCTATTGCATTTAACGTTATACCTCAATGTGATATTTTCTTAGAGAATGCCTTTACAAAAGAAGAAATGAAATTAGTTTGGGAGACAAAGAAAATCCTAGATCCCAAAATAGAAGTACAAGCTACATGTGCCAGAGTTCCTGTCATGAACGGACACTCTGAGGCAGTTTTTCTTAAAACGTCAAAAGTCGCTTCTCGTGAGGAGGTTATTGGATGCATTGAGGGCACTTCTGGTGTTTGTGTTATGGATAATCCAGAAAACCTAGAATATCCAACACCTTTAGAACAAGCGAATGACTCTGAGGATGTTTATGTTGGAAGAATTAGGTCGCAACAAATTCAAAGCGAAACATGGATATCTTTGTGGGTTGTTGCAGATAATGTGTATGGAAAAGGAGCAGCACTTAATGCTGTTCAGATTTTGCAGAGACTGATTTCAAGCAACAAAATATAATGAAATATAGATTCCTATTAACATTTATTTTTTCAATAAATATTATTGGGGACACTCTCTTATCTTCTCCATCATTAAAACTTAATTCAAATGATCAAAGGGTTGTTACCTTTAGAATTCAGGGATCCAGTATTAAAGATGATGATATTTTTTTGCAGGAATATAAATCAGATGAATTATTAAAACAAGATGACATAAGCTATACCTTGTTAGAAGATTTTTCTAGTTACCAAACCTTCTCTATTGTTTTAGAAAATAGTTACAACGAAGATTATTTTAGTTTCAAATTAGTTATAAAAGATGAGATAGCTAAAGACATATTTATATTCTTACCTTCAAAAATTAAGAATGCGCCAAAAAAACCACAACCAACAAAAATTTATCAGCCAGTAAGGCTTCCTATCAAAGATAAGTTTGAGGAGGTTATAGAAATGTCTCCACCTAAAGAGACGCCAAACTTAATAAAGGCTGATGACATTACAACTATGTGGAGCATGGCTTCTAGTATAAAAAAAGAAACTTCAGATACCTCTATCTACCAGATTATGTGGTCAATCTATCTTGGTAATAAAAACGCATTTATTGATGGCAACATAAATCTTGTTAGAAAAGATATGGATCTTGTAATACCATCATTTGCAACAATGAAGATGACATCACAGGCTGATGCCAAAGAATCCATTTTGGCTATGAATTCCTCTTTCTCTTCAAATTTTGAACCTGCTGTTAAGTCGCTACTAACTTTAACAGCACCAAAAATTATTAAGCAAGAAAAGATAGAGGCAGTTGCTGAGGATATAGAAAAAGAAGATAAGAATATTATTAATTTTAATGATGACCAAGTTTCTGATCCAAAGAAATTTATAGAAAGTAATACTAAACAATTTGAAATGGCTGTTGAGAGTAAAGCACTTGATAAGCTCATTGAAGTTACAGAAGAGCAGGAAGATAAAAGCGGAAGTGGGTTTGGCGTCTCAGATTTATTATTTGTTGCTGTCGTTTCAGTTTTATCTGGTGTGCTTATTGCCTTAATATATATTCAACTCAACCCTGCAAAGAAAAAGTCAATTTCTTATGATTTCGATGAGGCGACTGACTCCTTATCATCTGTAGATGGCTTGCCTAAAGGCTTGAGTATAAAAAATAATCACGAAGAGCAGCAATTAGACTTGGCAATAACATATTTTGAAATGCAAGATTATAGAAATTCGAAGACAATACTAGATGATATAATAAAAATAACAGAAGATAACAACATTAAGAGCTCTGCAGAGAGTTTGCTAGCTAAAATTCCAAACAAGTGAGATTAGCTTTTGTAACCGAGTACGATGGTACTAATTTTTCTGGTTTTCAAAAACAAAAAAATGCAATATCAGTTCAAGAAGCAATAGAGGATGCGCTAAAAGAAATCACCAAACAAGAAATCTCAATAAATTATGCTGGAAGAACTGACGCAGGTGTTCATGCTTTGTCTCAAGTTTTTGATTTCAAAACTGATATAGATAGAGATCATAAGAATTGGATAGATGGAATGAATTCAAACCTCCCAGATTCTATATCAATCAAAAGTATTTCAAATGTTTCCGAGGATTTTCATTCAAGATTTTCAGCATTAGATAGAAGTTATACCTATGTTGTTTATAACTCAAAAACCAAACCCTTATTTTTTGATAGATTAGTTCATTGGGATGATAATCTTATTGAATTTAGTATTATCAAAGAACAAGCTAATATGTTTTTAGGGTCTCATGACTTTACCTCTTTTAGAAGCTCTCGATGTAGTTCTAAAAACCCAGTTAAAGAAATTAAAAATATTGAAGTGACTAAAAAAGATAATTTTATATTTATAACAATCAAGGCTAATGCATTTTTACATAACATGGTTAGGATTATGGCCGGAACTTTGATAGATATCGCAAAGGGTGAAATCAATACATCAATTAATGAAATATTATTAGAAATGAATAGAGCAGCCGCAGGAAAGACTGCATCTGCAAAAGGCTTATTTTTTCTTGGACCAAAGTACAATAGTCAATTCAATATTCAAAGCCCTACAATGAATATTATGGATAAGTTCAAATCATGAATGCTAAAAAAATTAAAATATGTGGAATTAATGATATTAATATTCTCCAAAATATTATTAATCTAAAAATAGATTATGTTGGTTTTATTTTTTATGAAAAAAGTCCAAGGTATGTTGATGAGAAATTTCTAAAGACTTTGAATAAAATTAATTTTAAGAAGATAAGACCTGTTTGTGTATATGTTAATCCTGATGAAGATTTTGTTTATAAAACATCATCATATTTTACAGATCCAATTCTTCAGTTTCATGGCAATGAAGATTTCTCATTTTGTGAATCATTTGGATTAGAGTTCTGGAAAGCTATAAGAGTAAAGACTGAAGATGATCTTGAAAGTATCGCAGATTATAGTTCTGCATCAGGAATCCTTCTGGAAAATCATAAACATGGTGAATATGGTGGGACTGGAGAGTCATTTAATTGGGAAATACTTAAAAAAATTGACTCCAGTAAACAAAATTTAATTCTTTCAGGTGGAATTAATTCTAAAAATGTCGATAATGCATTAACAACTAATTCTTGGTGTATTGATATCAACTCTGGAGTTGAATCAGAGGTTGGTAAGAAAGATATTAACCTGATAACAAATATTTTAGACATAATAGATAATCATGACCTCTAGTAAATTTAATTATCCTGACAAAGAAGGTTTCTTTGGTGAGTTTGGTGGCAAGTTTGTTCCGGAAACTCTTATGTATGCCCTAGAGGAACTTGAGAATACCTATAATAATCTGAAGGATAGTGAGGATTTTAAAAAAGAATTCTTTAGCGATCTATCTGCCTTTGTTGGCAGACCATCCCCACTATATTTTGCTCAAAGACTTACAGAAAAATATCAATCAGGAAATATTTGGTTAAAAAGAGAAGATTTAAATCATACAGGCGCTCACAAGATAAATAATACGGTTGGGCAAATTTTGCTAGCCAAGTATATGGGCAAGAAAAGAATCATTGCCGAGACTGGAGCGGGGCAACATGGAGTAGCAACTGCTACTGTAGCAGCTAGACTTGGGCTAGAGTGTCACATTTATATGGGATCGGAAGATGTTAGAAGACAATCATTAAATGTGTATAGAATTAAACTGTTAGGCGCTCAGGTTCATGCTGTTGATTCTGGATCAGCCACTTTAAAAGATGCATTGAATGAAGCCATGAGAGACTGGGTTACAAATATTGATGATACTTATTACATTATAGGAAGTGTCACTGGCCCTCATCCATATCCAATGATAGTAAGAGATTTCAATTCCGTTGTTGGCCAAGAGGTAATAAAACAATCAGAAGAGCTTTTTAACAAAATGCCTGATGCTGTTGTTGCATGCGTAGGTGGCGGCTCAAATGCAATGGGTATTTTTTACCCATTCATTGATTTAAAAGAAACAAGATTAATTGGTGTAGAGGCAGGTGGAAAAGGTGTTTCTACTGGAGAACATGCAGCACCATTAAACGATGGAACTCCTGGAGTGTTGCATGGGGCTAGAAGTTATTTAATGCAAGATGAAGCTGGTCAAGTTAAAGATACTAAATCTGTTTCAGCAGGTTTGGACTATCCAGGTGTTGGACCTGAGCATTCATGGTTAAAAGATATAGGTAGAGCTGAGTATGTTGCGGTTAGTGATAATGATGCACTAAAAGCATTCCACGAAGTAACTGAGCTAGAAGGCATTATGCCTGCTTTAGAAACAGCTCATGCATTCGCTTATCTTGAGCCTTTAATGCAAGAGCTAGACTCTTCAGCCAATGTTGTAATTAATGTTTCTGGTCGTGGTGACAAAGATATTAATACTGTTGCTGAAATAGATGGTATTGAATTTTGAATAGGTTAACGGCAACTCTTTCTAATCTAAAATCTAATAATCAAAAAGCACTTGTAGCCTATTTAGTTGCTGGTGATCCTGATATGGATACCACCTTGGACTTAATGCATCTTTTTGTAGATTCAGGTGTAGATGTCATAGAAATAGGCGTTCCCTTTACAGACCCAATTGCAGAGGGGCCAACAATCCAAAGAGCTCATGATCGCGCATTAAAAAATAATATTTCTTTAAAGATGATTTTGTCCCTAGTAGATAAATTCAGAGAAACTAACAAAGATACCCCAATTGTCCTTATGGGATATTTAAATACTTTTATCTCTCATATTGATATGGTTCAAGCTACTGGTAAAGATGGCATTGATTCTATTTTGGTAGTTGATATTCCAGGCGAACTAAATTTAGAAGGTTATGGAATCAACAATCCTAATATAAATACCATATCACTTATATCTCCTACAACTAAAGAAAATAGAGTTGAGTTGATTGCTAATAATAGTACTGGGTTTATATATTATGTAAATCTTCGTGGAGTTACTGGATCATCAAATTTAGATGTATCTGAAATTGAAAGCAATATTAATAGAATTAAGCAATACACAGATCTTCCAACTCTTGCTGGGTTTGGAATCAAATCAGCAGAAGATGCTAGGACTCTTGCTAAAGTTTCTGATGGTATCATTATTGGATCATCCATTGTAGAAATGATAAATGAAGCCACTAAAACTAAAGAGTTTGATAGAATAGGAAATTACTTAAAGGAAATAAAAACAGCTATATCATGAACTGGTTAACAAAGCTTATCCCTTCAATGGGCTCAACAAAGCCTAAAAGTAAAGTGCCTGATGGGCTTTGGAGTTCATGTCCATCATGCGAATCTGTTTTATATGCACCCGAACTTGAAAAATCTTTATTCGTGTGTCCAAAATGCGATCATCACTTAAGAATTGGAGCAAGAAAGAGACTTGAGATTTTTTTAGATAATGGTTTTTTTCATGAAATTGCACCTGATGTTAAAACTAAAGACGCGCTCAAGTTCAAAGATACAAAATATTATTCAAGCAGAATTAAAGATGCTGTTTCTGTAACCGGAGAAAACGAAGCTATTATTATTGGTAAGGGGTCGCTGGACTCTATGCCTGTAGTTGTAGCTGCTTTTGAATTTAGATTCATGGGTGGGTCTATGGGTGGTGTTGTTGGTGAAAAGTTTGTACAAGGTGTTAATGAAGCAATAAAAGACCATTCGCCTTTCATATGCTTCTCAACTAGTGGTGGGGCTAGAATGCAAGAATCTATGATTTCTTTAATGCAAATGGCTAAAACATCTGCCGCTCTTCAAAAACTAAAAGCTGCAAAACTTCCATATATATCTGTAATGATTGATCCAATCTATGGAGGAGTTTCTGCTAGTCTTGCTATGCTAGGTGATATTAATATTGCTGAACCAGATGCACTTGTAGGTTTTGCTGGAAGACGTGTTATTGAACAAACTGTCAGAGTTGATCTTCCTGATGATTTTCAGAAGTCTGAATTCCTTCTTAAAAATGGCGCAATAGATATGATTGTCCATAGACGTGATATGAGGACCAAAGTCCATAGCTTATTAAAAAAGATATATAAAGATTAATGAATATTGAAAGATTTGTTGGGTTAGCTTTTAGTATAGGGCTTTTACTTCTTACGCTTTTTGTCTTTTTAAAGCCACAAATAGACTACCAACAAGAACAAAAAATTGAAGTGGTCAGTGATACCATTGATCTGCAGCCTGATAATTCTATGCAAGTTGTTGAAACTGTAACTCCAAAAAAAGATGATGATCCAAGTGAAAACTCTGTTCCAAAAAATAAAGATTTAGCTGTAATGAATATAGATCAATCTGATTTTGATTTATTTGTTCTAAGATTGCATGTTTTATCATCAGAGGATAATGCAATAGCGATGGTAAAAAAATTAGAAGAGAGCGGAGTTATTGCATTTACAGAAATCTTTGGAGAAAACAAAGATCTCCATGCTGTGTATGCAGGGCCTTTTATCGATGAAAATGATATCCATAACAATATTGAACTTATACAAAAAGTTGCTGGCACAACAAAAGGGGAAATTTTTAGATGGAAGCTCTAGGTTTAAACTTTGCTGACTGGTTTATTTTAATTGTTTTAACTGCATCAGGGTTAATTTCTCTAGCTAGAGGCTTTACTAAAGAGTTTTTATCATTATTTTTATGGGTATTTGCTTTCATTGCAGCAGTTAGTCTCGAATTTTTAGCAACACCAAAAATAAATGAATTTATAGGTAATGCAGAAATTTCAAAAATATTTGCTTACATAGTAGTCTTTATGGTTTGCATAATTCTTGGAGGCATGGTCATTAAATTTATTAGCAAATTAATCAAATGGTCAGGGGCTTCGGGTTTTGATAGGTTTCTTGGAGTCTTGTTTGGCTTGACTAGAGGCCTAATAGTTTTGTTTGTAATATTTTTATTGCTTCCTGCAAGTGTTAAATCAACAGATTTAATTGACCAATCAAAAATAACACCAATTATTGAAAAATATGCTCCACAAATAGAGGCATATCTAAGAGATTTAATAGATAATAAAAATATTGTTGAAGAGGCCATAGAGGTTATTGAACCAATTGTTGAGGATGCTATTGAGGTTATTGAACCGCTAAAGGAAAACTCAAATACGGACTCTGAAAACTTAAATTCTGAAATAGGGGATTCCTAATGTGTGGAATAGTTGGAATTTCTGCCGAAAATAATGTCGCTGCAGAAATTTATGACTCACTTTTAATGCTTCAGCATAGAGGCCAGGATGCTGCCGGCATGGTGGTTTGTGATTCTGAAGGTAAATTAAATAGCAGAAAGTCTATGGGATATGTTCGAGATGTATTCCAGCAAAATCATATGAACAAGCTCATAGGAAATTATGGTATTGGTCATGTCAGATATCCTACAGCCGGAGGAGCAGGGAAAGAATTTGCTCAACCAATGTATGTAAATTCTCCTTATGGAATCAGTCTTGCACATAATGGAAATCTAACTAACTCTAAAGAGCTTGCAATGCAGTTGTTTCATGCTGAAATGAGACACCTGAATACAGACTCAGATTCAGAAGTTCTTCTTAATATTTTTGCACACGAGCTAGGAAAGCAAAGGGAAATTTATCCGTCAGCTGAACATATTTTTAAAGCTGTAACAAAAACTCATAGACGATGCGATGGTGCATATGCTGTTTTGGCATTAATAACAGGTCATGGAATATTGGCATTTAGAGATAACAATGCCATAAGACCTCTATCAATTGGTATTAGAAAAGGCGAAGCAAGAGATGAGTATATTATTGCATCCGAGGACGCCTTATTTACATCCCAAGGTTTTGAAAAATTGAGAGACGTTGAGCCAGGTGAGGCAGTATTCATAGATAAAAATGGAAACTTTTTTTCACAGCAATGCGCAGAAGTACCTGAGAAAAAGCCATGTATATTTGAATATGTATATTTTTCAAGACCAGATTCAAAAATTGATGAAATTTCAGTTTATAAAGCAAGAATGAGAATGGGATCTAAATTAGCTCAATCTATCAAAAAGTTAAATCCTGATCATGATATAGATGTAGTAATTCCTATACCAGATAGCTCTACAACTGCAGCACTTCAGCTAGCTGTAGACCTTGACGTTCCATATAGAGAAGGTTTTGTTAAAAATAGATATATTGGTAGGACATTTATCATGCCTTATCAAGAAGAGCGTAAAAAATCAGTTAGGCGTAAATTAAATATTCTTGATTTAGAGTTTAGGGATAAAAATGTGCTTTTGGTTGATGACTCAATTGTCAGAGGTACTACAAGTAAAAAAATTATAGAGATGGCAAAAGAGTCGGGTGCTAAAAAGGTTTATTTTGCTTCTGCAGCGCCAGCAATTAAATATCAAAATTTATATGGCATAGACATGCCAGCTACCAAAGAGCTCATTGCCTCAAATAGAACACATGAGCAGGTTGCTCAAGAAATTGGTGCAGACTGGCTTATCTATCAAAGCTTAGAAGATTTAATTGAAACCGTTCAGTATGGAAACCCTGATATTAAGGAGTTTGAAACTTCTATTTTCACAGGGGAATACATCACTCCTTTAGGTGATAACTATCTTCAAGACCTCGAAGACTCAAGGCAAGACGAAGTTAAATCTCAAAGAGAAAAAGCTTAATCTAAGGATTAACTATATTGACTGCTGAAATCTTAGCTGAGTCAGCGCTTTCAACATATGTATCAATCTCATTAAAGTTTAAATACTTATAGATATCATCTGATAGAGGGTTAATATCCTCCATATACTTATGATATTCCTCAACAGTTGGTAGTTTTCCTAATATTGAAGCAATTGCTGATAACTCTGCTGATGCAAGGAAAACATTAGCTCCATCTCCTAATCTATTTGGAAAGTTTCTTGTTGAAGTTGAAACAACAGTTGAGTTAGCCAAGACTCTTGCTTGGTTACCCATGCATAAAGAACATCCAGGCAGCTCAGTTCTAGCACCTGAAACACCAAAGACATTGTAGATGCCTTCTTCCATAAGCTGTTTTTCATCCATTTTTGTTGGAGGAACTACCCATAATCTTGCTTTGGTACCGTTGTATTTTTGCAGTAAAGTTCCAGCTGCTCTGAAGTGACCTATATTAGTCATACATGATCCAATAAAGACTTCCTGAATATCAGTATTAGCAACTTCTGATAATGGTTTAATATCATCAGGATCATTTGGGCAAGCTAATAATGGTTCGGTAATTTCATTAAGATCAATTTCAATTATTTCTGCATACTCTGCATCAGCATCCGGTTCAAGTAGTTCTGGATTTTCTATCCATTCTTCCATTGCCTGCGCTCTTCTTTCTAGAGTTTTTGCATCTCCATAGCCACTTGCAATCATCCATCTCAACATCACAATATTTGACTTTAGATATTCTATTATTGGTTCTTTATTTAATCTAACTGTACATCCAGATGCAGATCTTTCTGCTGAAGCATCAGATAACTCAAATGCTTGTTCAACTTTCATATCAGGGAGACCTTCAATCTCAAGACATTTACCTGAGAAAATATTTTTCTTACCTTCTTTGGCTACAGTTAAAAGTCCTTTTTGTATTGCTGCATATGGAATTGCATTTACTAGATCTCTTAATGTAATTCCAGGTTGCATTTCACCCTTGAATCTTACTAATACAGACTCAGGCATATCTAATGGCATAACACCCAAGGTTGCTGCAAAAGCAACCAACCCTGACCCAGCAGGGAAGCTTATTCCAAGTGGAAATCTGGTATGGCTATCACCACCAGTTCCAACCCCATCAGGTAGTAACATTCTATTTAACCAAGAATGAATAATTCCATCACCTGGTCTTAAGGAAACACCACCTCTATTCATAATAAAATCAGGTAAGTTGTGCTGTGTTTCTATATCAACAGGCTTTGGATAAGCGGCAGTATGACAAAACGATTGCATAACTAAGTCTGCTGAGAAGCCTAAACAAGCTAACTCTTTCAGCTCATCTCTTGTCATAGGTCCGGTTGTATCTTGAGAACCTACAGTTGTCATTCTTGGCTCGCAGTATGTTCCAGGTCGTATTCCTTCAACACCACATGCTTTTCCAACCATCTTTTGAGCTAATGTATATCCCTTATCTGAATTATCTGCATCATCTGGTCTTGTAAATATGTTTGTAGGCTCTAAATCTAAAGCTTCACGAGTTTTGTCTGTTAATTGTCTTCCTATGATTAATGGTATTCTGCCATTAGCTCTCACCTCATCAAGAATGACATTAGTTTTTAATTCAAATGTTGTAATCACTTCATTTGTATTTGCATCTAACACTCGACCATTATGTGGCTCAAGGATGATTTCTTGGCCCATTTCCATATCAGAAACATCTAATTCAATAGGGAAGGCACCAGAATCTTCTAAAGTGTTAAAGAAGATAGGAGCAATTTTTCCACCAAAACAGAATCCGCCTTCTTTTTTATTAGGTATACAAGGTATCTCATCACCCATGTGCCATAAAACTGAATTTGTTGCTGACTTCCTAGATGATCCTGTACCAACGACATCTCCAACAAAAACTAATGGATTACCTTTTTCTTTTAACTCATCAATTGTTTCAAGCGGTCTTTCAATACCTTCTCTTGGCATCTTAAACATGGCAAGCGCATGTAGTGGGATATCTGGTCTTGACCAAGCATCTGTTGCAGGTGACAGATCGTCAGTATTTATTTCTCCTGGAACTTTATAAACAGTGAGTTTTATTTGTTCAGGAATTTCAGACTTTTCTGTAAACCATGTACCTTCAGCCCATGAATCAATAACTTTTTTTGCATGCTCATTACTTTGTGATAATTCAAAGATTTCATTAAAGGCATCAAATATTAATAAAGTTTTGCTAAGTGCATCAGCAGCATCACTGCCTAAGCCATCTATTTTCAAGCATTCAATTAAAGGCTGGATGTTATAACCGCCAAGCATAGTGCCAAGAATTTTTACAGCATCAACTTTTGATACATAAGGACTATTAGTTTTTCCAGTTGTTATATCAGAGAGAAATGCAGCTTTTACATAAGCAGCTTGATCTACTCCTGCTGGGACTCTTTCTTTTAAAAGGTGTAGTAAAAGTTCTGACTCTTCATGCTCTGCTTTTAATAGATCAACTAATTGAGATGTTTGATCTGCATCCAATGGAAGAGGTGGAATATTTTGGTTTGCTCTTTCGTCTACGTGTGCTT
>CAYXZT010000030.1:0-12135 GCA_964469915.1 uncultured Gammaproteobacteria bacterium | reverse complement strand
GTACTTGGCTACGAACCAAGGGGTCGGGAGTTCGAATCTCTCCGGGCGCGCCATTATATTATTTTAGGATATCAAGCTCAGCAGCTTTATCCATCCACTCTTTCTCAGCAGCCTCTACCTCATTAGTAAGTTCTAATTGATTTCTTATTAAATCTTGAAGGTCTTCGCTGGAATCATCAGAATATAATTCTGGATCAGCTAATTTGTTATTAGCCTCGGTAAGTTTTGTATTTAATCTAAATAATCTTTTATCAAGTTTAGATATAGAGCTATTAAGTGTTTTAATCTTTTCGGAGTTATCTTCTTTTGGTCCATCTTTTGTTGATTTCTTCTTTTTTGATTGTTTATTATCAGAGGATTTAATATCGAGGATATAATTTTTATAATCGTCTAAGTCACCATCAAATATCTCTAGTGCTCCATTATCGATAAGATAAAAAGTATCTACAGAACTATTGAGAAGATGTCTATCATGAGATATGAGAAGAATAGCTCCTTTGAACGTTTGGATTGCAACTGTTAATGCATGTCTCATTTCCATATCCAGATGGTTGGTTGGTTCATCCATTAAAAGAATATTTGGTTTTTGATATGAAATAATTGCAAAAGCAAGCCTAGCCTTTTCGCCACCAGAAAATAGTCTAATAGGATCTTTAACCTTATCTCCTTTGAATGCAAAGCCACCAAGATAGGTTCTAATCTGCTTTTCTGTTTTTGTTTCATCGAGTCTTTGTATATGAATAAATGCAGATATTGATAAATCTAGATCATCCACTTGGTGTTGAGAAAAATATCCAACTTTATAGTTTGTTCCTGTTTCTCTTTCTCCATCTAATATAGGTAATGTACCCACAATACTTTTTATAAGAGTAGATTTACCAGCGCCATTGGGGCCTAGTAAACCAATTCTATCTCCAGGACAGATAGTAAATCCAACATTAGAAAGAATAGGTTCTGAGTAACCCAGACTAGCTCTATTAAGATTAACCAACGGATTAGATATTTTATCTGTTTCAGAAATTGTAAAATTAAAAGGAGAGTCTATGTGAGCTGGAGCAATTAATTCCATTTTCTCAAGTGCCTTAACTCTGCTCTGCGCCTGTCTTGCTTTTGTTGCTTTAGCTTTAAATCTATTAATAAAGCTCTGCATATGTGC
Source organism: uncultured Gammaproteobacteria bacterium (assembly GCA_964469915.1). Lineage (GTDB taxonomy): Bacteria > Pseudomonadota > Gammaproteobacteria > Magnimaribacterales > D2472 > SCGC-AAA076-P13. Next base: position 10,979 of record CAYXZT010000030.1, on the reverse strand, counting down.
TACTTCTTTTTGTTGTTTAATATAATTACTTTGTATTTCAGCCATCTTTGCAGCTCTAAGGATTTCAAATTGAGAATAATTCCCTGAATATAACTCGATAGATTGATGATATAAATGCGCAATATATGAAACACAATCATCAAGAAAATCTCTGTCATGAGAGATAAGAATCAGTGCACCTTTAAATGATTTTATCCAATTAGAAAGCCAAAGAATTGCATCTAAGTCTAAATGGTTTGTTGGTTCGTCTAGGAGCATTAAATCTGATGGCTGCATTAATGTTTTTGCAAGATTTAATCTAACTCTCCATCCTCCTGAAAAATCTTTAAGTGGTTTATTAAAATCATCTGATTTAAAACCAAGGCCAACCATTAATTGCTCTGCTTTTGATTTGGCTGAATAACCATCCAAGGAACTATAAATTTCGTAGAGCTCTCCTAAAATATCGAAATTCTCTTCAGTTTCAGCATTTTCTATTTTTTTCTGAATATCAATGAGGTTTGAATCACCTGAGAGAACATAATCAAGTGCTATTTCATCTGTACCCTTCACTTCTTGTGCAAGGTATGAAATTCTTAAATCTGTAGGAAAACTTATTGAACTCTGATCAACTTCAATTTCCTTTTTAATAATTTTAAATAGGCTAGTTTTACCAGTACCATTAGCACCAACTAAACCAACTTTTTGTTGATGATGGATGGTTAATGAAACATCATCAAATAATGTTTTACCACCTAGTACTAGTTCTAAATTATTAAATGAGAGCATCTTGAATTTTAAAAAAACGCTAGTGTATCAGAAGATAAGAACTATTTAATATTGTCTTTTACAACCCAGTATAGAAGAGCTATAAAAATTAAATTTCCAATAATATAAACTGAATAATCCATATTTTATTATCTTACCAAACTCATACCTATAAATCATTTCCAGCGACATACGCAGAAGCCCAAGCCCATTGAAAGTTAAAGCCTCCCAAGTGCCCAGTTACATCTAGTACCTCGCCAATAAAATACAAACCCTCTTGGTTTTTAACTTCCATAGATTTTGAGCTAATAAAATCTGTATCAACACCACCCATTGTTACCTCTGCTGTCCTATATCCTTCAGTTGAAGATGGTTTCAATACCCAGTTATGGAGATTATTACTAAGTATTTCTATTTGAGAATTAGACCACTCACCAATAGGTTTGTTTGCCAGATTCGACCATAACAAATTTTCTAATTCAACAACAAGAGCCTTTGGCATCATATTTACCAAAATAGATTTTATTAAAAGTTTTGGCTTAGTTTTTTTTATTTCTTTTATGTGATCTGAAATAGATAATTCAGGTATTAAGTTAATGCTTATAGAATCTCCTAGATACCAATAATTCGAGATTTGAAGTATTACTGGTCCACTCAGCCCTCTATGAGTAAAAAGAATATCTTCACTAAAGGTAGTTCCATTACAGCTAACCTCAACATTATGCGAGACACCTGAAAGATTTTCGCAAATATTTTTGATACTGTCTGTAAATATAAATGGGACTAGTCCTGCTTGAAGGTTTGTTACTTTTAACTGGAATTGCTTAGCAATATCATATCCAAAACCACTCCCACCAAGAGTTGGAACTGATAAGGCTCCAGTTGCAATTACTAATTTATTTGATTGGGCTAAAAGATTGGTTGTATTTTTTTTTGTTTCAATAGTAGAGCTTAAATGATATCTACTGTCGATGTATTTAACAGTTGAAGTTGATGCGTTGGTAATAATTGTGACTTTATATTTCTCACATTCATTAACTAACATTTCAACAATATCTTTTGCAGAATTAACACAAAACAGCTGTCCGTGTTTTTTTTCTTCAAATTCAATATTATGATCCTCAACCATGGATATAAAATCCTGGGCAGTATATTGAGAAAGAGCAGATTTACAAAAATGATTATTTTGTGAAAGAAAATTATGAGGATTTACAAAATGATTGGTAAAGTTGCACCTTCCACCTCCAGACATTAAGATTTTTTTTCCTAATTTATTGGATTTTTCAAGGACAAGAACAGTCTTTCCTCTTTTTGCAGCTGTGATTGCACAAAAAAGACCACCAGCGCCTCCACCAAGAATAATTACGTCATAAGATTGTGTATTACAATTCATAAAATACAATCTTAACCCTTTCTAGTTCTTTTCCTTTTTCTAAACCCAGCTTTATTATTAAATTTTCTTCTTGGCGCTTTTTCTTTTGTAGGAACTACATGCTCAGGTTCAAATCCATCGATTTCTATTCTTTCAAGTTTCTGATTGAGAAGTTTTTCAATATCTCTTAGTAATCTGAACTCATCAGCACTTACAAGAGATATAGCGGTACCTTTATCGCCACCCCTTCCGGTTCTTCCAATCCTATGTATATAGTCTTTTGCAACTGTAGGCACATCAAAATTTATAACTTGAGACATTTTTTTTATATCAATCCCACGTGCTGCAACATCAGTAGCTACTAATATTTTAATTCTATTATTCTTGAATGCATCCAAGGCCTTCATTCTATTATTCTGTGTTTTATTGCCGTGAATGGCTTTAGATTTTATAGATACCTTCTCAAGCTGTTTTTGCAATCTGTCAGCTCCGTGCTTTGTTCGTGTAAAAACTAAAGCCTGGTCCCATTTATTGGTTTCAATCAATTCGATCAATAATTCAGCCTTACGCGATTTATCAACAGGATGAACATAATGTTCAATATTTTCTCCTGTTTCTCCATCTGATGTAACTGAAACTTCTATTGCTTTATCCGCCATTTCTTTTGCCAATGCTCTGAAAGAATTAGAGAAAGTTGCTGTAAACATTAGATTCTGTCTTCTTTCTGGAAGTAGGTTAGCAATTTTCTTTATGTCATGTATAAATCCCATATCCAGCATTTGATCTGCTTCATCGAGAACAAGTATTTCAATATTTTTGAAATTTACTGATTTCTGATTATATAAATCAAGCAATCTTCCTGGTGTTGCTACCAAAACATCAACACCTTTTCTTAACTTTAATTTTTGGTTGTGAATCCTTGCTCCGCCATAAACAGCTGTAGATCTAATACTTAGATACTTGCTGTAAGTGTTAACACTTTCCCTTACCTGTGCAGCCAATTCGCGAGTTGGAGTTACAATTAAAGCTCTTAGCTGATGACCTTTATAATTATTTTTTGGATTTGATAGAATGCTTAAAATCGGCAACACAAAAGCAGCCGTTTTTCCTGTGCCTGTTTGCGCAGCAGCCATAACATCACTTTTATTAAGAATAGCTGGAATAACCTCAGCTTGAATTGGGGTTGGTTCTTTATAATTTTGATCTTGTAATGATCTTAATATAGGGTCTGATAAATTCAGATCATTAAATTTCATTTAGTCCTTTGTTGTTATTGGCAGAAGGTTATAGATAAGCAAGGTTCGGGTCAATGTTTTTTACTTATTCTAGAACAAGTAAATCAGATGCCAGTATGACTTCTCCATCAAAATTCATCTTGATATCATTAATAACAGAGTTTTCAGATGCACCCCAAAAAAGAATATGAGATGGTACTAATTTTTTTGGTTTTAATTCTTTAGCCAAAATCCCTAGATCAATCGAGGATGTATGGTGAGCTCTGTGATATATCTTCCAATCATCTGTTTTTGTTTTAAAGCCCTCACTGGAATAAACTTCATGAACAAGAATATCTAGATTTTTAGCATATTTTTTTAAGGCAGGACTAATAGCTGTATCACCTGAAAATAATATTCTTTTGTCATTAGTTATAAATAAGTAGCCATAAGACTCAAAAAGATCACCATGGCTGTTTCTGAAGGCAATTACCTCAACATTAGAATCTTTAAAAACAACCCCTTCATTAATCTCACTAACTATTGTCTTATAACCTTTATCATTTGCAGGTTGAGTGCCGTTAAGCCTGTATTCAATATCAAGCTGATAGGCTTCAGTGATATCTTTAGCCATACTCTTTAAGCCTTTTGGACCAAATAAATTTAATTCAGAGCTTCTTCCCATAACCCAGGGAGTTAGTATTAAATCAGCAAGGCCTCCTGAATGATCTGAGTGTATATGTGTTAAAAAAGCATGATGGATATTTTGAAGTTCTAGTTGGGTAAAATTACCGCCCCATGATGGAGACATTGCAGAAATTCTTCTAATTACTCCAGGACCAAAATCAACAATGTAAGCCTTATCATTAACCACAACAGCATACGCAGATCCATATCTATCAGGATCAGGGTTAGGAGTTCCAGACCCAAGCACTATCAAGCTTGTATTAGCAGTAAGACTAAAAGATAGAAATACTAGCGGAAGTATGTGAGTAATTTTAAACAGAATGAAGCTTTTGTTCAGGTATAGAATTTTTAATATCAGTAATATTATTGTCTTTATCAAAATATACTAAAGTTGGTTTGTGAGAAGCAGACTCTACCTCATCAAATTCTCCATAAGTGCATATAATAACAATATCATTTAAAGATACTTTATGGGCTGCAGCTCCATTCACAGATAGTGTTTTTGAACCTGATTCAGCTAAGATCAAGTATGTTGAGAACCTCTCTCCATTTGTAACATTGTAGACATCAACTCTTTCATATTCTTGCATGCCAGCAGAATCTAAAAAATTTTGATCAACAGCACAAGAGCCCTCATAGTCTAGCTCAACTTGAGTAACATTAATCCTATGTAGCTTTGATTTTAATAATGTTTTATACATATGGGTGCGAAGTATAAGTAATTAAGTAGTTTTTTTAAAGTTTTAACTTATTTCACTACCAAATTATCTATTAGCCTGACCCCATTAAGTGATGCTGCTACAGCTATTAATAAAGGTTTCTTTCTAACACCTTCAATTGGACTGAGTGAGATTGGGTCACATATTGTTAAATAATCTACATCGAAGCCAAGTTTTTTTAAGTTCTCGATTCTTGAATCTAAATACGCACCATCTATTTCATCTAAATTATTAGCTATCTCATTAAGTACAATAAAAAGATTGCTAGCAACATTTTTTTCAAAATCATTTAAATGATTATTTCTTGAAGATAAAGCCAGTCCATTGTTTTCACGAACTGTATCAATTCCTATAATTTCGATTGGTAAATTATTTTTATCAATGAAATCAGATACCAATAGGAATTGCTGGTAGTCTTTTTTACCAAAATAGGCTTTTGAAGGTTTAACGATATCAAAAAGTCTATTTACAATAGTTAAAACTCCATCAAAGTGTCCAGGTCTATTTTTGCCACACAGGAAGTTTGCAACCTGAGGTGCTTTAATTTGTTTAATATCCTTAAGGATAGATTCATCAGGAATGAACAATATATCGCATCCACTTTCCTTTAACTTAATAATATCTTCGTCATAGGTTTTAGGATAATTATTAAAATCTTCTTTATCATTGAATTGAAGTGGATTAATAAAAATGGATGCGACAACACAGTTATTTTCCTTCTTAGCAGCCTCAACTAATGCTATGTGCCCAGCATGCAAGTTTCCCATTGTAGGTACAAATGAAATACTGCCTAAAATATCTCTATAACTTTCAAAGTCCTGATATGAGGTTATTATTTTCAATTTTTAATAAAATGTATGCTCTTCTGCAGGGTAAGTTTTTGCTTTTACTGCCGCAACATAGTTACTTAATGCTTCTTGAATTGAAGCAGATTCATCCATAAAGTTCTTTACAAATTTTGGCGGTTTTTCTAAGCAAGATATTCCCAATAGATCATGCACTACCATTACTTGACCATCCGTAGAAGATCCAGCACCTATCCCAATAACAGGAATACTTAATTGATTCATAATTTGCTTAGTTAGTGAATCAGGAACACACTCAAGAAGTAACATTGCAGCACCAGCATCTTCTAATGACTTTGCCTCATCTATAATCAAATCATGCTTACTAGGGTCTCTTCCTTGAACAAAATTACCTCCAATTCTATTAATTGCTTGAGGAGTTAGTCCCATGTGTGCACACACAGGTATACCTCTATCAGCAAGCATAGAAGCCATTTTTGATATCCACTCTCCTCCCTCAATTTTTATAGAATTTGCACCAGCCTGCATTAATCTTGTAGCATTTTCAAAACCCATATCATCTGTTGCATAACTCATAAATGGCATATCAGCCATAATATGAGCACCCTGATTTCCATTAACGACACATTCAAGATGGTAAACTAGCTGATCCATAGTAACTGGTAAAGTGCTATCGTGGCCTTGAATGACCATTCCTAGGCTATCTCCTACCAAAACAACATCAACACCAGCTTCACAAATTTTAGAAGTCATTGTTGATTCATATGAGGTTAGGCAAGTAAATTTCTCACCATCTTTCTTCATTTTTTTAAGTGTTGAAAGTGTTACTTGTTTTTTATCTGAATGAGATGACATATTAATTTATATTGGAGTGGATTATTTTTAGTATTTCACGGGCTATTCTAATTTTTTTATCTTTTTTTAAGAATATAGTTTGGGAGTCAGTAATTACATTAACCTCATTTTCATCCACGTCAAAACCAATAGATTTATTGGATACATCATTTGAGATAATCATATCTAGTTTTTTTGAAGTAAGTTTATCTTTAGCATTTTCTTCAACATTTGATGTTTCTGCAGCGAATCCAACTATATATGAAGTTTTAAATTTCTCAGCAACTATACTTAGAATATCTTTGTTTTTCTTTAGTTGGATATCTAACTGCTCTGATAGCTCTTTTTTAATTTTAGTTTTTGAATAATCAATTGGGCTATAATCAGAAACCGCAGCACACCCAATAAATATATCAGACTCATCCATAAGATTAATAACACTTTGTAACATCTCATCTGCAGAATTAACATGAGATATATTAATTAATTTGTCTGCGATTATAGAGACTGGCCCGCTGACAAGATTCACATTTGCACCTAGTTCAATAGCAGCTTCAGCAATTGCGTAGCCCATTTTCCCCGAGCTGTTGTTTGAGATAAACCTCACTGGGTCTATTTGCTCTCTAGTTGGTCCTGCCGTGATTGTTATAGTTAACCCATGCAAAATACCTTTTTTATAAGAGGATGATATTAAGTCTATGATTTCGTTGGGTTCAACCATTCTACCTGGACCTATATCACCACAAGCCTGCTCACCATCAGCTGGACCAATAAATGATAGACCTCTTTCACTTAAGGTTTGATAATTATCTTGTGTGCTTTCATCAAGCCACATATTCATATTCATTGCAGGTGCTATATACACATCAGCATTGGTGGCTAAAACTAATGCGCCCATTAGATCATCTGCACGCCCATGTGTTATTTTTGAAAGACTTTCAGCAGTGCAAGGAGCAATCAAAATAATATCAGCCCATTTAGCAAGTTCTATATGCCCCATTGCAGATTCAGCCTCAACATCTAATAAAGAATCATGGATTTGATTCCCTGATACGGCCTGCAATGTTAATGGCGTAATGAACTCTTTTGCAGATTCTGTCATTACAACTCTTACATCTGCACCTTCTTTTTTAAAAAGACGAATTATTTCAGCAGATTTGTATGCAGCAATTCCTCCTGTTACGCAAAGGACGATATTTTTATTTGAAAAACTTAACATTGCTTGGTGTAAACTAAATTTAGAGAATGATACCAATTACTCGATCTATAAACCAATAAAAACCCATGCCGCCTATTCCATAGCTTGCTAACATTTTTACTGATTTAAAATGATTTACTTTTTTTGATGCATAAATAATAATTAAAGGTATAGGTATGAGAGCAATTTGTGCCAATTCAATACCAATATTAAAAAATAATAGCGATAAAAAAATATTATTATTTGCAATACCAATATCCATTAAGGCACTTGCAAACCCAAGGCCATGCAAAAGTCCAAATCCAAATGCCATTATCCAGGGAGTCTTAATTTTTAAATCATATTTATCAATTTCTAGTGCCAGATACACAATGGTTAGAGCAATCAAAGCCTCAACAGTCCCTTGTGGTAGTGCAACAATGTTAAAGACTGATAATCCTAGCGTTATGCTATGAGCAATAGTAAAAGCAGTAATAGTTTTAATTATGTTTACAAAGCCTGAAATACAAAAAAGCAATCCAAATATAAATAGTATGTGATCCAGACCGTCAAATAAGTGGTTAACTCCTAAATTAAGATAAGAGGTCGGGTAGTATTGCTTATCAACAGGGATATTTATAGAAGATTTTTGCAGATTTACTAAACTCTCAAAAGTATCATTTTTAAAGTTTATTGTTACTAATGCATCTGTAAGTACACTTAAATTTATAATACTTAGATCATTTCCTCTTAATGACTGTTCACAACTTAGATCAATTTTTTCAATAAGGTATTTACCTTGAATATATGGTTTTTCTGAATTTGAAACACAATTTTCTGGAAATATAACTTCTGCCCTTGCCCCTATATTTTTAAATGGATACATCCAAGTAGCATCATAATTAAAGGTATCACTATTAACCTCATTTATAACAAGATGGGCCGGATTAAATTCATGAGATTGAACCTCAGATATAAAAATGAATAAACACAAATATAAAATTTTCTTCATTCAATTCTAAGATTTGGATTAATAATGACCGTATATTCTGATTTAATTTCATCTATGAAGCTTTTAATTGCTCTTTCTTTTTTTTCAGCTAACAAGTCAAGCTCAACCTTATCAATAACTACATCAAGAGATGGATAGAACCCAGCCCTATAATCATTAATAAAAATAATGTGGTGGCCAAAAGATGATTGATATGGGCCACTCCACTTATTTAAATTTGATTCCTTAAAATGGGTATTAAAATTATTACCAAATTCATTCTCAATTTCTTTAAGATTTATATCAGCAAAGTTTTTTCCAAGAAAAAAAGGGTCTGACTTTATACTTAAAATATCATTGGGTAGTTGATTAAAAGCAATTTGTGATCTTGATTGAGAGTTATTGTCTGATGAAAAAAACAAGTGAGTAAAGCTATATACCGGCTCGACATAATATTTATCAATATTTATTTTAAAGAAAGAATTAAGCTCTTTTCTAGAAGGTTTGTTTGGTAAAGACTCTTGTTTTAAAAAAGATATTTTTTGTGCCAGTCTTCTCTTAATAATTCTGTCATCTTCATCCAATCCAAGTAAAAGCGCTTCTCTATAAAGTATTTCTTCTTCTACAAGGTTATTAATAATTCTTGAGACCTCATCATCATTTGGAATTCTTCCAACTTGAGATTTCCATGCAGATATTAAACTTTTAATTTCTTGATCTGATATATAAATACTTTTATTATCATCATTATTAAACCCTATATCAATAAGATACAGGATAAGACCTATTAAAAAAAATATTAGTATTTTAGATTTCAATGTTTTTAATTAAAAATTTATTTTTAAATTTTAGTCACTTCCAACTACACTCACACTACCACCTAGAGGTATAACATCTACTTCACTTTTAGCTGGTATGTACCATATCGGTGAAGTCCATGCTCTTTCTTGGATAGTTTCATGCTGGTCTTCTCTGGGCTTTTGTCCTGCTTTAATAGCATCCCATGTTGTCCATCTACATGAAGGGTTCTCAAGAACTCTTACATAATAAAAAGATTTAGATTTAGTACTAAAGTCTGGGTCTTTCCAAATAGTTTTAAGTTCTGAAGAGCCTCTATCCTGAGAAATTGAGCAATCAGAAATATTTACTCTAGCACCATTATCAGGACATCTATTTGTGATTGGGTCAACGCTCATCCCATCAGAGCAAGCAACGTCATAAACTTTTTCATGTGGCATACCGCTATTAGAATCAACCCAGCCTTTGATAATTTGAACTCTTTGAAGTGGTGCACCATTTTTATCTTTTTGAGCCCAAACCAAGAAATCTGGAGAAAGCTCTTCATTGTGCATCAGATCAGCGCCCATAGTGACACCCTTATCATAAGCCTGACTTACCAAGGAATCTGAATTTAAGTCAATTGAAGATAAATCATAACCAGCAAAAAACCGAACAGCTATCCTGGTACCTGAGGTTGCAAAAGTTTCTTTTCTTTTGAATGCTTTAAAAATAGAGTCTCTTGTATTCTCTTCAGCCCAAGCAACTGCTAGACCAGATGCTCCCCATTGAGTGAAGCCGGTGTTAGCAAAAGTTCTTCCATTTATATCAACAGTACTAATTGGTTGGTTAAATGCCTCCATATATTGTGTTAGTCTTTCAATATTTTCTTCTTTCAGGGGAATACTTCCTCTGTTCTCACCATCACCATCTAGAAGGCCTATCTTTGACCAGTAATTATTTTCATCATAAGCACCAGCACCCGTATGGGTATCACTAGAACCAATCAATCCAAATTTATAAGGGTTGCCTTGATTAGTAAAATCTAAAGTCAATCCATTTAAATAAGCTTCTCTAACATAACTTCCTGATGGTTTGCTGTATGTAGGAGGCCTGCTACCAACTCTGAAGTCTACTATTTCAAAATCAGCCCACTCATCATCAGGAGATAATAGAGGATGAGTTTCTGACGTTCCTTTTACCTGAGTAATTTCAACAATAGGCTCATTCCTCATCCTTTTTTCTGCATAAGCTTTATTTATTGCGTTTGCTTTAAAGGTCTCTGACTCAAACATTTGTCCATTTGATCCATTGGGATTATGTGGCATCGAAACTGAATCCATACCCTTCTCTCTTAATGCATCTTGCCATGTCCAAAGATCTTCTGGATTCAAAGAATCAATTCTTGTCCAAGGCCTTATTGGTGCCTGAGAAGAATTAAATATTACGTTTCTATGAAGATTGCCACCTTCTGTATCTGTTGAGGATGTAAATTCATAACCTATAAAAGTAGTAAAGTTACCTGGATCATTATGCTCATTTGCTGATCTTGCTATATCAGCCCAGGCAGATTTATGCGTTTTATAATCAAATGTTTTAAGTGCCAGCTGAGTGTTATGAGTTAACCATGCTTTTAAAATTTTAGGATGCCAAGA
>CAYXZT010000029.1:0-13496 GCA_964469915.1 uncultured Gammaproteobacteria bacterium | reverse complement strand
TTGAAATATATATTGCCATTCTTTGATCCTGTAGAGACTAGCTATGAAAAATTCTCTGGTGAGATAACTCCCCTTCCTCCAGTCGCTCTTAGTGAAACTTTATAATTCATTAATCCTTATAGCTTTTGCTATATCTGCACTATCAATAACTGCTGAGGTAAATCACTCAAAAATACTAAGTGAAGATGTGGCATTGAAATTATCAGATTATGGTTTTTTTAATAACTTAACCAAGCAAATACCTGCAGATGGAGTCCTTCCATATGACTTAAACTCTGCTTTGTTTTCTGATTATGCTGATAAATTAAGATTTGTTTATGTTCCTGAAGAAGGTTTTGCAGAGTATCGCCCAAATAAGGTTTTTAATTTTCCGGTTGGGTCTGTCTTAATAAAAACTTTTGCATATCTAAATGATTCTCCAGAATCTGATCTTTCTACTCAGCTTTTAGAGACTAGACTACTTATAAGACGTGATGAAGGATGGAAAAATGTTAGCTATATTTGGAATGAAGAGCAGACAGATGCATATAAAAGTATTGCTGGAAAAACAATATCAACTCAATTTGTAAATGATTATGGTGGTGTGCAAGACGTAAGGTATAGGGTTCCTAATATTAATCAATGTAAAGAATGTCATCAATCAAATGAAACCATAACCCCCATAGGACCTAAAGCCAGAAATCTAAACAAAGATACAAGCTATGCTGATGGCACAATGAATCAGCTCTTAAAATGGCATCAACAGGGATGGATAAAGGAAAATATCTCTATTAAATCTATGGTGGATTGGTCTGATATTAGTGAAAATTTAGAAACTAGAGCTCGGTCTTATTTAGATATTAATTGTGGGCATTGCCATATTGAAGGCGGCTCTGCCGATACAACAGGTCTTTATTTAAACTATGCTGAAAATAGAGAAGTTCACTTAGGCTATTTTAAAAAACCAATAGCTGCTGGACGAGCAAGCAATAATTTAAAGTATTCTATTGTTCCAGGAAAGCCAGATGAATCTATATTGTTATATAGAATGCAATCTCTTGATCCAGGAATAATGATGCCTGAATCTGGAAGAGCTCTGCAACATGTTGAGGCTGTAGATCTATTAAGAAAATGGATTCATCAGCTTTAAATTTGTTATTAAGGCCTTAAGTAATTAATATAAAGAATAATTTTAAAGGAGTTATCTATGTCTAAGCATTCTGCAATTAACCGATTTGGTAGATCGAGCAACCCTGCATTCTCAAGAAATTTTAATCAAGGCGGATTTAGAACTCAGTCAAGTAGTGAGATGAATGTTGGCAGTGGTTTTAGAACAACATCGTCAGTTGCTGAATCTGCTGATCTTATGACTCTAGACGGAGCAGTTAATAAGACAGGAATTCTTTTAGCCTTATGTTTCGTTGGTGCTGTAGTGGGTTGGAATATTCCAGCTCTTATCTTGCCCGCTGGTATTTTAGGTTTTATTCTTGGTCTTGTTACTATATTTAGAACTCCATCTAAGGCGGGAACTACTGCTCCTTTTTATGCCCTTGCTCAAGGGGTAATGCTTGGGGGGATTTCGTTAATGTATGAAAATCTTTTTTATGACGGCATAACCATACAAGCAATTGGATTAACTTTTGGAATATTGGCATCACTTCTTGTTTGCTATAAAAGTGGCTTAATAAAACCAACTGAAAATTTTAAACTGATGGTTGGAGCTGGTATTGGTGGGATATTTATACTTTACATGGTTAGCTTTGTTATGAGCTTTTTTGGATCAGGTATTAGCCTTCTATCACCAACAAATGGTTCATGGATGAGTATTGGAATTTCATTGGGTATTGTATGTTTTGCTTCTTTATCATTGGTCTTAGATTTTGATTATATAGAAGAAGGGGCAGAAAAAGGACTGCCGAAATATATGGAGTGGTATGGCGCTTTTTCATTGATGGTAACTTTAATATGGCTTTATTTAGAAATATTAAGACTTCTTGCAAAATTAAATAGTAGAAGATAGATGTCTAACGCCCTTATATTTGGTGGCATGGCCATTGTTTCACTTTTTGTATTCATGAATTTGGGTAAAATAAAAGCATCAAAGAATCAGACTGGTAGAGAAAATAGAATAAATAGGTTTCAGAATTCTCATCAAAAAAATATCATAGATAGTACATCCACAGAGGTTAAAAAAAATGAAGAATAGTTGTATCGTTTTGCTAGCTTTTTTTTCAGTATTTGCTTTATCACATGGAACCCATCAAACAAAGGGAACATTTGAAGATAAATTTAGGCAACTAGAAGAGAAATATCCTGACCCTAATATGTATAGACCTGCTACGGGTGAGCCTGGAAAGCTATATTGGCAGCAACAAGCTGACTATAAAATATCTATTGTATTAAACGAAGATAACAGGTCACTTTCTGGGTCAGAGGTAATTACATACAAAAATAATTCACCATTAGACTTACGTTATATTTGGGTTCAACTGGATCAAAATATATTTAAGAAAGATTCTATTAAAAATATGACTGCTACAACTGGAAGTACGAGAAGTATTTCTTTCGGTGAGCTAAGAAAAAATAATTTTATGGATGATTTTGGTGGTGGGTTAAAAAATTTAAAAATTAAAGTGAATGGAAAAGATGCATCAACACATCTTGTAGGTACTTTGATAAGAGTTAACCTAGACGAGCCTCTAACAAGTGACAATTCGGTTGATATTAAAATTGATTGGGAATATCAGTTGGTTGAAGAAAATGCTGTAAGAGCTAGAAATGGCTATGAAACATTTGAGGATGGAAATGATATTTTCCTTGTTGCGCAATGGTATCCAAGAGTTTCAGCATATACAGATTACGAGGGATGGCATAACAAAGAGTTTATTGGAAATGGAGAATTTACTCTTGAATTTGGTGACTTCGAAGTTTCTATTACAACTCCTTCAGACCACATTGTATCCTCAACAGGGGTTCTCCAAAATCCTGAAGATGTTTTAACAAAAAAACAGATAAAAAGATTAAAAAAAGCTAGGAATTCTGACAAACCAATCTTTATTGTCACTCCAGATGAAGCTTATGAAAATGAAAAAAATAGATCTACAGAGCTAAAAACATGGGTATTTAAAGCAAATAATGTAAGGGATTTTGCATGGGCATCTTCAAGAAAATTTATTTGGGATGCAGCTGGTTTTAAACAAGAGTCAGCTGAAAATCCTTTAGTAATGGCTATGTCTTTTTATCCAAATGAAGGTGAGCCACTTTGGTCTAAATACTCTACAGAAGCTGTAATGCACACAATGAAAGTTTATTCAAAGTTTTCTTTCGACTACCCTTATCCAACATCTCAAAGCGTAAATGGTCCGGTTGGTGGCATGGAATATCCAATGATTACGTTTAATGGACCGAGAACTGACTTAGAAGATGATGGAACTAGAACATATTCAAGAAGTGAAAAAAAATTCTTAATTGGTGTAGTTATTCATGAGGTTGGCCATAACTACTTTCCTATGATTATCAACTCGGATGAAAGGCAATGGACCTGGATGGATGAGGGACTGAATACCTTTCTTCAGTATCTTGCTGAACAAGAATGGGATATTGAGTACAAATCTAGAAGAGGTGAAGCAAGATGGATTACTGATTATATGAAAAGTTCATATCAGGTCCCAATTATGACGAACTCTGAATCTATTTTGCAGTTTGGCAATAATGCCTATGCCAAGCCTGCTACAGCATTAGTTATTTTAAGAGAGACGGTCTTAGGTAGAGAGCTTTTTGATCTAGCATTTAAAGAATATTGTAATAGATGGAGATTTAAACGCCCTACCCCATACGATTTCTTTAGAACTATGGAAGAAGCGTCTGGTGTGGATTTAGATTGGTTTTGGAATGGTTGGTTTTTTTCTACTGATCATGTAGATATAGCATTGGAAAGTGTTTATGAGGCAACATTAGACACTTTAAACCCATCAGAAAACCTAAAGAAAGATCGAGAAGATTTTGAAAAAGAACCAAAAATGCTTTTTGATGAAAGAAATCTATCAGAAGGAATCATTGACAGGGTAACGTTAAGACCAGAGTTGCTAGACATATATGATGAGTATGATGAATTTACTCCATCAAATAGAGAAATGAAAGATTATGAAGAAATACTTGATGATTTATATGATAGAAACAATAGTGACCCTGAATGGAAGAAAAAAGCTCTTGTAAATGCAGTTAGTAAGGATGAATTTTATTATATTTTAAAATTTAAGAACGTTGGCGGTTTGGTAATGCCAATACCTCTTCAAATTAATTATGAAAATGGTACCAATGAAATAATAAAAATACCTGCAGAAATTTGGAGAAAAAATCCAAACGAAGCAAGATGGTTAAAAAGATCTAAAATAAAAATCCAGTCAGTTATAGCCGATCCTTTTTGGGAAATAGCAGATGTTGATATTGAAAATAACTACTATCCTCAAAGAATGGTTCCAGCAAGACTGCGTCCTAATGCCAGCAATAGTAATCCAAAAAATCTTATGAAAGACTTAATGGAAAGAAACAAAGAAATTAATTCTCATAATTAATAATGAATATAGGCATCGATTTTGGTATTTCTAATATTGATGTTGCTATAGAATCTAAGAGTGAGCTCAAGTTCTTTTCATTTGCCTCATCACAAGATAGTGTTGTTGATAAATTTCATGAGGTGATGGAAAAATTAGACTTGCCAATTGCTGAGATTAAAAGTATTTCTGTAACTGGGGGTAAGTCGAGCGATATCCCAAATCTATATAATTCAATACATGTTTCAAAAGTTAACGAAGTTCAAGCAATTGGCTGCGGAGCAAAGCAAATTTATGATATCAATGAAGACTCTTTTGTTGTTGTGAGTGCTGGCACTGGAACTGCCTGCGTAAGCTATCAAAATGGTGAATTTCATCATTTAGGTGGGATATCAGTTGGCGGAGGTACACTTCAGGGCTTATCAAGCTTAATTCTTAAGGAAGGAGATGCTGACAAAATTGAAGAAAGTGCTCAAAAGGGTAATAAGAATAATATTGATGATTTGATTGGAGACGTTGTTAATGATATTGGATCATTGCACCCAGACATTACTGCTTCAAATTTTGTAAAAGCAAAAAGGTCAAATGACTTAAATAATAATGATATAGCAGCCTCTCTTACAAATATGACTGGTGAGGTTATTGGAACTATCTCATATTTAAATGCTTTGTTGGTTGGAGTTGATAGGGTTTACTTTATTGGAAGGACCTCATTGCTAGACTCTGTAAGAGATGGTATTGATAAAAGATTAAAACTTGCAGGTGTTACTGGTAAATATAAAGCAAATAGAGAATTTGCTAATGCCATAGGAGCGCTTGCTTATTTAAAGCCTAAAATTTAGAATGTAAATTATATACAAATCCATACATTTAAATGATTGAATCAACAGCAGCTGTCGTAACTGATAAATCAATAATTATCACCTTTGCCATTCCGGCATTTTTTATACTTATTTTGATAGAGTATTTTTATGGCAAATTTGTAGGGAAGAATACATACAGACTTAATGATACATTCACGAGCATATCATTAGGAATGATTAGCAGGTACCCTACTATGCTCAACCTTGGTGTTCAGAGCTTGATTTTTGTATATGTAAGCAAGTACATGAATGTAGGCCTGCTATCTGTTAAAAATCCTTTTACATGGATTGCAGCTTTTCTTTTATATGATCTTTCATACTATTGGATGCATAGAATGCATCACGAAATAAAAATATTATGGGCTACACATAGCGTTCACCATCATGGAGAAGACTTTAATCTAGCTACTGCTCTCCGACAAACAAGCACTGGCTGGATATGGAAATGGATTTTTTACCTACCAATGATTCTTCTTGGTGTTCCTGTAGAAGTTTTTATAACAGTAGCTGGTATTAACTTAGTTTATCAATTCTGGGTTCATACAGAGCATATTGGCCACTTAGGGTTCCTGGAAAAAATATTTATTACTCCCATGAATCATGGGATTCATCATGCCAAAAACAAAGAATATATTGATGCTAACTACGGCGGTGTATTCATAATTTGGGATAGAATGTTTGGAACCTATATAGCTCGAAAGCCTGATATTGATCCGGTATATGGAACAGTTAGCGCTTTAAAGAGCTTTAATCCCATATGGGCAAATATTCAAATATATACAACTATGCTTAAAGATAGCATTAAAACAAAAAAGTTTAGCGATAAGCTTAAGGTTTTTTATTCTAAAACATACTGGAGGCCAGAAGACTGTATAGAAGAAAAGGATCCTAAAGAGTTCTACATTAAATACAACCCTCAGGTGTCAAAAGATATTACAGTTTTTGCATTTTTTCAAATGCTCTTTACTATAATTGTTTCTGGATCAGTGTTATTTGTTTTGCCTGAGCACACATATAATGAGATAGCCTTATTTGGAATTGCAATAACACTTATGAGCACATTTACAGCCTCATTACTTCAAGGCAACAGGTATGTATATTTTGTTATCCTTGGATTTTCTGCAATTGGCATATTAGGGATTGAGTACCTTAATCTTCTTAATGTAAACCTCATTTCAACCCAGCTGCTAATGAGTCAATTGTTTGTAAATGCTTTAGTAGTAGCATTAATTATAGGATTTCAGGGCATTAGGGCTTTAATACCACTAAAAGATAGCCATACACACTAGAATTATTTGCTTGTTTCTTTTGCAGGAACGCCAGCAACAGTTTTGTTCTCATCAACATCATGCAATACAAGACTTCCTGCTGCTACGATTGAATTTTTTCCGATTGTGATATTTCCTAGGATTGTGCTTGCTGCAAAGACTGTAGCTCCTTGTTTGATATTTGGGTGTCTTTTCCCTGATTCAAAACCCTTGCCACCCAATGTAACTCCTTGAAATATTGAAACATCTTTTTCAATGATTGCAGTTTCTCCAATAACAACTCCGGTGGCATGATCTATCATCACCCCGCCAGCAATTATTGCGGCTGGATGTATATCTACACCGAAAACCTCTGATGCTCTATTCTGCAGAAATAAGGCCATTGTATGTCTTTCACCATTCCACAAACAATTAGCTGCTCTATATGTTGCCAAGCCAAGAAACCCTTTATAAAAAAGAAGTGGAGTGGAGAAATATTTACATGCAGGATCACTTTTCTTAAAAAACTTTAAGTCTGCTTCAAGAGCTGGTTCTATATCTTTACAATCTCTATAAACATCCAGAATGAACTTTTTAATATCTGTAGCAAAAAGAGCATCGCTGTGAAGTTTGGATGCAAGAATAGACGCTACTGCTCCTAATAAATCTTTTTGAGATAGCACTAGTGAATTTAGAAATGGTCCCAAAGTTGGCTCAGCCTTAACTCTGAGGCGAACCTCGGCTTCTATTTCATTCCATAAGCTGATATCCATATATTAATTATATGCTTTTAAAAAATTTAAAGAAAAATAGGCGGCATTCAATGCCGCCTAAAAATTAAAAGACCTTAGATATCAAAGCGATCTGCATTCATAACTTTATTCCAAGCACCTATAAAGTCATTAACAAATTTATCCTTTGCATCATCTGAGGCATAGACTTCAGCTAAAGCTCTTAGCTGTGAATTTGATCCAAATACAAGATCTGCTCTTGAGGCTGATCTTAGATTTTCACCAGAAGATCTATGATAAGCTTCATAAGAATTTTCTCCTGCACCTGGCTTCCAAGCAACAGACATGTCTAATAATATTTTAAAATGATCATTAGATAATTCATTTACATTCTCAGTAAAGACCCCGTGTCCATTTGAGCTAATTCCAAGAGACCTCATTCCACCCATAAGAACTGTCATTTCAGGGGCTGTTAATCCTAAAAGTTGAGCTTTATCAAGCATTATCTCTTCTGGAGCTACGTCCAAACCATCTTTATGATAATTTCTAAACGCATCTGATACAGACTCTAAAGCATCAAATGATTCAACATCAGTTTGCTCCTGAGAAGCATCGCCCCTTCCAGGACTAAAAGGCACATTAACGCCAGATGCTTTTTCAATTGCAACATTACCAGCTAACACAATTACATCTGCAATTGATGCTCCAGTTTCATTTGATATATTTTCATAGATGGCTAATGTAGATTGAAGTTTCTCAGGATTATTTGCTTCCCAATCTTTTTGAGGAGAAAGTCTAATTCGAGCACCGTTTGCACCCCCTCTCATATCTGAACCTCTGTATGAAGAGGCGCTAGCCCATGCAGTTTCTACCATATCCTGGATAGATATTCCGCTATCAGATAGTTTTGCTTTTACTGCATCTATATCATAGTCTGTATTGCCTGCTGGAACAGGATCTTGCCATATCAATTCTTCACTTGGCACTTCGGGTCCCATATACCTTACCTTGGGTCCCATATCTCTATGAAGCAACTTAAACCATGCTCTAGCAAAAGCATCGGCAAATTCTTCAGGATTCTCATGAAATCTTTTAGAAATTTCTTTATAACTAGGATCCTCACGAAGAGCAATATCTGCAGTGGTCATCATTGTAGGGACTCTTTTTGAAGAATCCTCTGCATCTGGAGCTAAATCCTCATCTTTTGGATTAATGGCATGCCATACTTTCGCGCCAGCTGGTGTATCAACTAATTCCCATTCATATCCAAATAATAAATCAAAATATCCATTGTCCCACTGAGTTGGATTTGCAGTCCAAGCACCTTCAAATCCACTAGTTATGGTATCACTACCTTTACCTGAACCATATGAACTAATCCAACCAAAGCCCATTTCTTCTATTGCAGCTCCTTCTGGTTCTGTACCAACACTTTCCTCTGGACCTGCACCATGACCCTTACCAAAAGTATGTCCTCCAGCCACTAAAGCAACTGTTTCTTCATCATTCATTGCCATACGACCAAATGTTTCTCGAATATCTACTGCGCTTGCAAGAGGATCTGGATTTCCATCAGGGCCTTGAGGGTTCACATAGATTAAACCCATTTGAACGGCGCCAAGAGGATTAGCGAGATCCCTCTCGCCACTATATCTTTCATTTTCTAACCATTCTTTTTCTGCACCCCAATGAATATCTTCTTCTGGAGCCCATATGTCTGGTCGACCGCCACTAAAACCAAAAGTTTTTCCACCCATTGACTCAATAGCAACATTACCGGCAAGAATTAAAAGGTCAGCCCAGCTGATTTGCTTCCCATACTTTTGTTTAATCGGCCATAAGAGCCTTCTAGCTTTATCTAAATTCCCATTGTCAGGCCAGCTATTTAAAGGGGCAAAACGTTGTGCACCAGTTCCACCACCACCCCTGCCATCTGTACTTCTGTATGTTCCAGCAGCATGCCAGGTCATTCTAATAAAGAATGGTCCGTAATGACCATAATCTGCAGGCCACCAATCTTGAGAGTCAGTCATTAAGTCGTTAAGGTCAGCCTTTAGTGAATCAAAATCTATCTTATTGAATTCTTCTCTATAATCAAAATCATCATCCATTGGATCAGATTTACTATCATGCTGATGAAGAATACTTAAATTTAATTGATTAGGCCACCAATCTCTATTAGATGTTCCTGTTGAGCTGTTTGTTGTTAAAGCGCCATGCATTACTGGGCACTTACCTTCTGTTTCATTACTCATGTAAAAAGTCTCCTTAAAAAATGTGTACTATCACTCTACCTATATTTTATGTATTAATAAATATAATATTAAAGAACTTTATGTTCGATAAAAATGTATATAAAATACGGCTATGATTACGTTGAAGCAAATCCATTATGCCTTAATGATTGAAAAAAAATTGCACTTTAAAAAAGCAGCCGATGCATGCTATGTCTCACCATCTACATTAAGTAATGCTATTTCTGAAATGGAAGCACAGCTTGGATTTCATGTTTTTGAACGCACTAATAAAAAAGTAATAGTCACAAATATTGGTAAGATATTTTTGAGTAAAGCTCATAGTATAAAATCTGGTGCAGATGAAATAAATCAATTAAGTGAAAATCAAAATAAGCCTCTTACTTTGCCTATTACTCTAGGGATAATACCAACTATAGGGCCATATTTTATTCCTTTAGTTCTTCCTACTCTTCAAAAAAAATTTCCTAATTTAAAGCTAAAGATTATTGAAGCCCAATCAAGCAGCCTGATTGAAAAAGTTAATGACGGAGAGATTGATATGGCTATTCTTGCAATGCCATATAAAATCGATGGACTTCTGTCTTTTAAATTCTGGGAAGAAAATTTTTATTACGTAACCAATAGTGCCAACTATAGTAAAGATAGGATTAAGGCTAAAGATATAGATATATCTGATTTGATGCTTTTGGACGATGGGCATTGCCTTAAGACACATGTTCTTGCTGCATGTAAAATTGAAAATAATAAACAATATTCCATGGAAGCATCGAGTCTTTCAACCTTAACTCAATTAGTGGCAGGAGGTATGGGGTCTACTCTGGTTCCTCATATGGCAATTGATCAATTGGTTAGTAAAAACTCTCTAATAGACAAATCTTTGTTAGATGAGCCTGGACCCCACAGAGAGCTAGCAATAATAATAAGGCCCTCTTATTCATCAATAGAAAGTGTTGAATTGTTGAGTAAATTATTCTCATCTTCGCTTCTAAAAAATACCAAAGGTTTATTGTCAAAAAGATAAGAGAATGGTGGAGCTACGCGGGATCGAACCGCGGACCCCCTGCTTGCAAAGCAGGTGCTCTCCCAGCTGAGCTATAGCCCCATTATTAAATGAAGTGCTATTGTACTTGAAATTATTTTATATTTGTACAATCTTTTGATAAAAGAAAGGGCGGATAAACCGCCCTTAATATCAGGGGATCATTCACACCCCTCTCTCCCAAAAATTAGAATCTATATGAGAAACCAAATTTCATTGTTCTTGGTTTCTGTGCCCTTGCACCATCTTTTGGTGCTCTAGCTACAACATCTACAGAATCTAAAAGATTTTCAATAATCATATATACATCAAGATTTTCGCTTACAGCTTTTCTTAAATTTGTGTCTATGAAATTATGTGAATCAATATTTTGATATGTTCCGCAAGCTGCAGTTGAACAGGCACTTCCATTGCTTACAAGCCTGATGTTTCCAGTTATACCAGAATCATTTACAAAACCTAGAACGATTGCAAGCGATGAGCTTGGAACATAAGGAACCTCGTCTCCAGATGAAACAACACCCCAATATTCTCCATCATCATCAAAACTATTAGCAAAAGTGGCATCTGTAGATGTGTAAGTTATTCCTACAGGGAAATCTAAACTTCCAACTTGATATATTTTAGAACCAGAAATCTCAATTCCTGATACATCAACAGCACCGCCATCAAATATATCTCCAGCATCACAGTCTCCGCCTTGAGAATTTTTACACTCAGCTTTCAAGCTAGAGTAGTCACTTTGGAAATAAAAGACCTCAAGATTTGAAGTGCCATTAAGATATCTCACACCCAGTTCCATGTTATCTGCTTTTTCAGGATCAGTTCCAAACATAGGTGTCATTCCTTCATGGAACCCAGCTACAAGCTTAACGTTCTCATTAAGGTCATAAGTAGCTCCAAATCCTGTAGATGTATAATCTCCAGATTTTGATTTTGGGTACCCTGATGCAAGCATTGTTCTAGTTGGAACACCATCATTCCATCTATTTTCTACTTGATCATATTCTTCAGATCTATGTCCTACAGTCAATGCTAGCTTTCCTAATGAAATAGTATCTTCAATATAAAAAGATGTTGCATTAGACTCTCTTAATCTGTTATTACTACCTGTATATCCAGTCCCGCATGATCTTAATGCAGAATTTGTTCCGCTAGCACTTTGATCAAAACACTCATAGTCTTGGTATCTACTTTCTGAATCATCCATATCTCTATAACCAAATGTAATAGAGTGATTGCCAAGTTCTGTTTTTAGTTTTAATTGGTAGCCCTCATTTGTATAGTATCTGTTGTTATGCTTAAGTTTTACCTCTGTTGCAACGGTTCCATCTAATATTCCTTGAGCGGTAACATTGCCAGCATTTGCAGCACTAATAACATTATTAATACCATTTCCTACACCACCAACTTTAGAGTTATTTGCTTTATCAACTTTAAACCAATCTCTATGATAATCATTGCTCCATGTGGTAAGAATAATATCAAGATTCTCAAAATTGCCCCTATAGGTTAATGATGTTTGGTCTCCATCATTTTGCATTTCATCATATTGAGTCATGCCATATCTTCTATGGGGATTTTTATTAAAACTTACCTGTGAAAGACCTACATAAGATTGCTCAGATGTCTCATCGAGGTCTAAATATTTAAATGCTAAAGAATGATTACCTGATTCATATCTAGCCTTTAACATCAAGTCTGATTTATCAAAACCGGTATCTCCGCCAACATTTGCTATTGAGGCAAAGCCATCACTAGAATGATCATGGATTTCAATTAATGCACCAAAATCTCCTGAATTAACTCCATAATTAGCATGTGTTCTCATCATGCCATTTTCACCAAATTCTTGAACTAACTTACCAGATGTCATTTCAGGGATAGGAGTACTTATAAGGTTTATTGCTCCTCCAATAGTACTTGGTCCTGCTGATATAGAAGATGGTCCTTTTAATACCTCAACAGAATTAATTCTTCCTGAAGTTGGGAAATAATATGCAGATGCCGATGTATAGGGAGCTGGAGCAATAAGAACCCCATCCTCCATAAGTGTTACTTTTGCTGATCTATCAATACTAGTACCTCTTATTGAAATATTTGGTCTTAAGCCATACCCATCTTCTGTTCTGAAATATAAGCCTGGCACTGCAGATAGGATCTTATGAATGTCTGTATCTACTATCTTATTTAAATCTTCTTCACTAAGCACTGTTCCAGATCCTGCAAGATTTCTTGCATCGTCTTTTGAGCCTATGATAGTTACTGATTCAACACCTTCATCGTTGGCTGATATAGCTGATGTAACAGACAGCATTATCAAAGCTGTAAGAGTTATTAAAACTTGCTTTGTTTCAATTATTTTTTTTATCATTTTTATATCCTTAAATTAAAAAAAATACTTGAGGGTGGTTATTCCATATCTGATTAAATAACAAATCAAATAGCACACTTTCAGGGAAATAATTAACCTCCCTCAAGCTAAATGAGAATCATTCTCGTTTATAAGTGAGAATGATAATGATTCGCATTTAGAAATGCAAGAGAAATTTTAATTATTTTTTAAGATATTGGGGTGAGTTTATTTATTTCCTCGAATAGCAAAGAATATTCCAAGAACTAACAAGAACATTTGTTCACTAGTAACAAACTTTGTACTTAAGCTAGTGAACCAGTCTGAGTGAGCTATGTATAAAGCGCAAGTCATTATAATTACTACAAGAAAACCAGATAACCTTGTTAATAAATGTCCAAGTTGACTTGCAAATAAACCCACTACCCCGCCTAAGATAATTCCAATGCCGGCAGCCATTTCACCAAGAATTA
>CAYXZT010000028.1:8063-13521 GCA_964469915.1 uncultured Gammaproteobacteria bacterium | reverse complement strand
CTGTAAAAACATTTCACGAGCTATATTCAAAAAAAATTTCTATATATAAAGATTAGATAAAAATAACTTCAGTTTTAAAAGTGGTGCCTAAATTTATAAACTCAATACTTTCAACATTCATTGATGAAGAATTAATTAACTCTTCTACTAATAGCAATATATTCTGAATATCAGGTGAACTGAAAAGCACTATTGTTTTATTCTCAACCTGATCTACAACAATATTAGTCACATTACTATATATACCATTTTCAACAAGCTCATTTACTAAATCTTTATTCACCACAACAGACTTAGGAATTTGTGTTAATACTTTTGATTGGGCATATACATATTCATAATCAATTTTTTCTTTATTTAAATTTTTTAATGAAAGGCTATAACTGTTATATAAATTTATTAAAAGAAATGAGAATAAAGAAAGTAATAATAAAATTAAAGCACCTGATAGAATATATAATTCTCGTGTTTTAAGTCCTGTTAAAAAGCTATTCATTATCAATACTCACTTCTATTAAACCTGAAACGCTGTTATCTAAAGAAATAGTTTCTTCATTTAAAATAACAATATTCATTTTTTTTGCTAGTGCCTTAATTGCTTTGAATTGGAGGCTTGGCATATCTTTAATAGTTATTGTGGCTGTTGATTGATTAAAACTTATTAAAATTTTTTCTAAATTAGCAGTATCAATTAAATCTAAGAATTCTAAAGATGGAAGCTTGATATCATCACCCTTCTCTCTTAATGGTGCTGAGCTCATTATGGAATCAATTTGAGATCTTGGCCTAACTACATTTTTTATATCACTATTAATAGATGTAAAAATATCAAACGTAGCATTTTTATATGCCTCAGCATTTTTATTATTGTCATTAATAATTAATAAAGGCATTAGCAGGATAAGTATTAGACTAAAAATAAGACTACCAAACTGCATACTAGTAAAATTAAATTTGCTTTTGAGTGAATTATAGGAAAAAAAGAACTTATAAAAATTAGGTAACAAATTAATATCTCTATCAAGAAACATATCTAGAGAAAATTCTTTACATTTATTATCAGGAAATATTTTTTTTAAGCTATCTGAATTACTATAAATTGTTGGCTTGTAATTATGGTTATTATTTTTAATTAGCTGGCTATATTCTTGAAGTGATTGGTTTGTAATACTGGTACCTGAACCTCCAGCATATGAAAAAAAATATTTATTATCAAACTCAACAATTATATCCCTGTTAGCTTCTGCAAAAAATGAATATTCTGGAGTAAGAAGAATATTTGTATTTAATAGGGTAAGAGATTTATTAAAATCCTCAACAATTGAGTTCTCAACTATGTAGCCAACACCTTCATGAAATATAAAATTATTATCTGATATCTGATTTACAATTGTATTATCAATACTAGAAGAAAAATTGGCTAAGTGAATGTCGTCGGAAACATCTTCATTTTTATGATCTTCATATGATGTAACTAAAACAGAGGGTATTAAAACAATTAGCATTTCATTTTCTTCTAAAAAATTAAGCTGCTGAATATTAGAGAAATTCTGATAGGACTCTAAGCTATCTATACTGGAATATAGTCTTAATGATTGACAAGAAGAATCGTTAAAATATGCAATATATTTATTCATTTAGATACCATTATAAGTTCTTGAAATAATATAGCTATTTTTGCTATTACCATAAACTATTTTACTAGTAGATGATGCATAAAAATTATCCTGAGATACTTTAGTTAATAAATCAAAATTTGTTGAAGAGAAACCCACTAAACCATAAGGTAAATTTAAATCTATTGAAGGAAAAAGCAGTTTTAATTCATCTATATTCTCAACACCGTCCTGCCCAATACTATCAATAATATTCTCAGCATCCGTTATTGACATATTTGGGTAAAAAGATGAAAGCAAAAGAGAATCATCTAAATCCAAGGTATTTATATTTAAAGCAAGTTCTGTGTTATTTTTAGTACAAATATTACTTTTTACTAGTTGCCAGCTAGCTTTTCTAAAAGATGGCAAGCTTTTCAATTCATTTACAGAAAAGAATAATCTTTTACCCGTATATTCTTGAGGGCTATGGAGAGGCCCAGTATAGTAGTAGTCCTCCAAACCAAAGGCGCGCGGTTCCGAATCTATATCTATCCAATCGATTACTTGGTCAATCATTTCCTCAATTAAATTATTATCTACTGAGTGCATCCTCATTAATTTTCTAAATGCTTCTATGCTTTTTTTATTTTCAATGTAGTTTTTTTTATTTCTTAGTACCAAGGAATTGATATTAAAGCAATTTGAAGAATCGATAATTTTAGCCAAAACCTTACCCTGCTCTGTTTCAAAATAAAGATCATTATTAAGAAGTGGATTGCTCCTAGATAATTTATTAGTATTAAAATTCAACTCTATATCTATTTTTTTTATTGCTAGTGATTCAATATTTTTAAAAATATTTAAAGATGATGATTGAAACTCAAGATAAGCTGCACGTTTCAGTGAAATTAAGTAATTATTTCCAATTACCACAGCAATAGATGATAACAACAGAATAATTAACAGAACTGTTATTAACACAACTCCTTTATTGTTATTAGTTAAATTCATTAGAAATGTTTGGCTCTATTATCCAGATATATGATTTATTCTTTTGAATAAATTCTATTTTTATTAACATTGGTATTTTTGTGGACGTATTAATTATTGGCCAAGATGAATGCCATTTATTTTTATAAAAAAAGCTAATGTTAAATTTTTCGAGATCTGTTAATAAAATTGACTCTACAAATTCATCTTGGTTATATGGATTTGAAGAAAAATATTGGCGCCTTTTAAGAGTATTCTCCTGATATTGATACTCAATTCTTTTGATTGGCGAAACTTCTTCTGAAAAAGATCTTATATAACTATTAAATAATAGTGAATTTGAGTTTTCATTTGAAATAAAGCTTCCGTTCATCTTTTTACCAAAGAAATCATAAGAAGTAACATTAACAATTTGCCTTAAGTCTCTTCTAACTTTGCTTGATGAAAGGTTAATACTTTTAATTAAGTTTAAATGTTGAGTTGTTTTAGACTCAGTATCAAGTGAGGACTGCAATATGTTTGATGTGATTAAAGTAATTATGGATAATATGACAAGCGATACTAATACTTCAATTATTGTAAATCCCTTGTTAATCATTAGTTAGATATCCTTTAGTTCTGTATGAATATGTTGATGATTTTTCTTCTTTAACTAATATTTCATATTCTAATAATTCTTGCGTATAACCCTCATAGAATGATTCTTCCCAAACCCATATTTTAGATCCCATTTTTGTTTTCCCATTCCTTGAAATAGTGGTTGTTGGTTTTTCAATGGTATTAATTAATGCGATTCTATTGTTAGCAACTTCCTTTGCCAAGTAATGATCTTCTAATTTATATATTGAAGTACTGGTAGATAGAATTAAGTTATATATTAGTAATAGTGATGAACTTAGAATAGCTAACGCTATTACAACCTCAAAAAGACTAAAGCCTTTGTTAGTATTTAATTGCTTTTGTTTCAATTGTTCCATTGGTATTGATTGTTGTTTCTAAAATAAAACTAGAATGATAAATGCTTAAAGTACCACCAGAATTTTCACCTGATGGATAGAAAATAAGAAGTGGTACTTGCTGCGTATTAGACTCTAAATCAATAATTGATCCATCAAAAAATTTGAATGATTTATTATTATTAATAAATTTATCCCATGGAGACTTATGATTTTGCAGCTGATCAATTTGATCTAAATCATAATCAAGTATGTATATTAAATCAGCTTCATTGTTTGCATACCAACCGATTGGATTACCAGTAATAATGCTTTCTTCGGTTAAGTGATTAAAAGTATTTTCGAATGATTTTTTGTTAGTTGATACTGAATCAGATAAACCTGCATTAAGCACTAATAAAGAAGAAGCAATACCTATTATTAAAAGTACTACAAGAATTTCAATTAGTGTAAATCCTCTGATTGTCTTATTGCATCCAATTTCCAATGTCAGTATCCTCACCCGTTCCACCAGGCATTCCGTCTGCTCCTAAAGTGTATAAATCATAATTTTTACCTTTTAAAGGTGGGTTCTCATATATATAAGTACGCCCCCATGGATCAAGTGGCTCTGATGATATATAACCACCTTCTGGATATAAAAAAGGGTTTTTTAATTCAGAGTGAGGAATTAATAGTGCCGATAAACCCTGTGAGGTTGTCGGATAAGTTAATTCGTTAAATTTATATAGTTCAAGGGCCTTACCTGTCTGAGCCATGTCAGCTTTGATTTTTTCTAAGTTTGCTCTTTGAAAAACCGGGGCCGTATTTACAACAACAATAGTTGCTAAGATTCCTAAAATTACCAAAACTGCCATCAGTTCAATCATTGTGAAACCTTTATTATATTTATTCATAATTACCCTAAAGCTAAAGTGTTCATTTGCATTATAGGAATAAGTATAGCTAGAACTATCAACATAATAAATCCACCCATAAATATAATTACAAGTGGTTCAAGCAGAGATAAAAGTATAGTTCTTTTAGATTCTATTTCATTTTTCATAAAATCAGATACCTTGGAAAACATTTTTACCAGATTGCCGGACTTATAACCACTTGATACAAGCTGAATAAATATACTTGGAAAGATATCAATACTCTTAAATGAAATAATAAAATCTTTACCCTCTATAACATCCTGTTTTACATCTAAAACTTTTTTTGATAAATATTTATTAGTTAATATATTTGAAGATTCATCTAATGCCTTATCTAAATTAGTACCTGACTCAAGTAACAGGCTCATTGTGCTTGAAAATCTTTCAACTTCTGAGTTTAAGATAAAGTTACCAATCAATGGAATAGTTAAAAATTTTTTATGATAAGTTATATGATTATCGCCAATCTTAATCATATATCTGTACAAGTAAGTTGCACCTATAACAAGAAAACAAGTAATAAAAAAAATAACTCCTATATTGTTTGAAATGCTTAATAGTGCTTGAGTAATAAAAGGAAGTTCAGCACCTGATTTTATAAATTGCCCCACAACTGTAGGAAGTACAAATATCAGAAGGGAGGCTATAACAATTAATGAAAATCCAATTAAAATTATAGGATAGGTTAAAGTGGAAATAATCTTTTGCCTAATGGCTGCACTCGCTTCTAAATAATCAGCCAATCGATCAAATACAGTATGTAAATTCCCAGACGAATCACCCGCAGAAATTAAAGAGGTATAAGTTTTAGTAAAAGCTCCAGGATATTTGTTCATAGACATTCCAAGCCTATTACCTTGAATAATATCTTCTCTTAAGTTTAGTAATATATGGACTAAATTCTTATTAGAGCATTGATCTGCGGCTATTTTTAATGCTTCTACGACAGATGTATTGGCTTCCAAGAGAGTTGCCATTTGCCTAGTCATTATTA
>CAYXZT010000028.1:0-8053 GCA_964469915.1 uncultured Gammaproteobacteria bacterium | reverse complement strand
TATTACAATATCTTTAGTTTTAACTTTAGATATCTTAGATAAATTACCTTTAGATTCTTCAACATTGAGTGGGGTTAAATTCAACTCTTTTATTAATCTTCTAGCCTCTCTTTCAGATTGGGCGCTAAGGTGGCCCTTTTTTTTCAAGCCATTTATATCAAGTGCAGAATAACTATATGCTGGCATCTTCTTGTAGATTATTTATTCGAATTAACTCCTCACACGAAGTGATACCATTAAGTATTAGTTGTTTTGCAGCATCATCTATAGATTGACTGTTTTTAAATACATAGTCAGCAATTGAATTTTCAGAAGAATTATTATGAATCATTTCTTTTAAATGTTTATCTATTTGAATACATTCGGCAATTGCTATCCTTCCCTGATAACCGCTTTCTGAACAAGTTTGACAACCAGTCGATACATAAACTTTATTCTGAGGCTCTAAATTAAATAATTTAACCGCATTACCAGAGGGAGCTTCCTCTACTCTACATTCTAAACAAAGCCTTCTAACTAATCTTTGAGAGATTATGGTTCTTAAGCTTGATGCTAATAGAAAAGATTCAATACCCATATCTCTAAGTCTTGTTATTGCTGCAATTGCACTATTTGTATGAACAGTTGAAAGAACAAGGTGCCCAGTTAAGCTAGCCTGAATTCCTATTTGTGCTGTTTCTACATCTCTCATCTCACCAACCATCACAACATCAGGGTCTTGGCGGAGAATAGCCCTAAGGCCTTTCGCAAAGGTATAGCCTGTTTTTGAATTCACTTGAGTTTGACCTATACCGTCAAGAGTATATTCAATAGGATCTTCAACAGTAAGAATATTTTGAGATGAATCGCTTAAAAATCTTAGACCAGAATAGAGAGTCGTAGTTTTACCTGAACCAGTTGGACCTGTAAAAAGAATAATTCCTTCAGGGTTTTTAAGTGATGATTTATAATTTTTTAATATCTCTGGTGGTAAACCTAAGTCATCAATATTGATTTGTGATGATTGCTTATCTAATAATCTTAGAACTATTCTCTCTCCATATGATGAAGGTAAGGTTGAAACCCTTACATCAATATTTTTATCTCCAAGTGAAAGTGAAACTCTCCCATCTTGAGGTAATCTCCTTTCTGAAATATCAAGTCCTGATATAATTTTTATTCTTGAAATCAATACCGAGCTAATTTTACTATCTTGCTTTAGTATTTCTTTTAATAACCCATCAATCCTGAATCTAACAATTAACCTATCCTCATATGGTTCAAAGTGAATATCAGATGCCCTTTCTTTAATTGCTTGACTAATGATTCCATTAATAAGTTTTATGATCGGAGTATCATTACTTCCACTTAACAGATCTTCAGTTGCGGAAATACTTCCTGCAAAGGTTTGTAAATCAAATTCATCACTTAACTCTTCTGATAGACCTGATGAGTTATTATTTATTGAAAAACTGTTAGTTAAAAGTTCATTAAAAACCTCGGGCTTACAAAGAGAAAATATAAAGCTTGATTTCAAGAATCTTTGTATTTCATGGAATAGTTCAATTGATAAATTATTTGGAGAAATAACATTTTTTTTGCCATTCTCATCGAATGCTAAAACATTATTTTCTTTAACAAAATCATAAGGTAAAAGATTTGATATATTTTCTTTATCTTTATTAAGACGCATTAAGAAGACTAGTTATCTGGCTTAGTTAAGTCTATTACTTGCTTAGATTCACCTGTTAGTAATTGACGAGCCTTAATGTAATTATATTTATCAGTAGATAGTTGGACTGATTCATCAGAGTCAAGAATGATTGTGGGCCTTAAAAATACCATTAGATTTTTTTGAACAACTGACGATGACGAGGATTGAAATAACTTACCCAGTACCGGTATGGAGCCTAGAAGAGGAATTTTAGATATAGTTTCTTGGGTGTCCTCATCAATAAGACCACCTAAGACTATTATCTGACCATTATCTACGAGTACTGTTGTTTCTATGACCCTTTTATTAGTAATCAAGTCTATCCCACTAGTAATAACTCCAGCAACACCAGATACTTCTTGTTTAATATTTAAAATAACAGAACTGCCCTCATTAATTTGTGGCGTGACTTCAAGTTTTATTCCAACCTCCTGCCTTGAGGTAGTTCTAAATGGATTGGCATTGCTAGTACCTAAACTTTCACCAGTTGTAATAGGTATTTCTTGGCCAATAACCAAATTAGCAGTTTCATTGTCCATAGCTAATATTGATGGGGTAGAAAGTATATTTGAATTAGAATCCTGTGCTATGGCATTAATGATACCAACAAAATTATCTCCGCCATCAGAAAGATCACCAAAACCGGTTACTAGTCCTTGTGTATTTAAGAGTGAGGATATAGCTGTGGTGTTTAAATTAACATCCTCATCATCACTTGCAGCCCCAACTATAGACAATAAGTCTGGCCCAGTACCACCAAATCTTGTTACACCAATTGGCACACCATCTTTATCATCACTTGTGTAAATTGTTTCAACTCCAAGTGTTTTTGCAGCAGTCTCAGATAGTTCTACAATAATTGCTTCTACTAATACTTGCGCTCTCCTAATATCTAACTTTGAGATTATGTTCTTTATGGTAAAAAGATTTTTTTCATCAGAAGATACAATTAGCGAATTTGTTTTTTCATGATGAGTAATTACTGTTTTTTTTCCATCAGCAGTATCAAGAAAACTGCCTGATATAGAGCTAAGTATTGATGATATGTCAGTTGCTTTGGCGTACTTTAAATAAATTACATCAACCGAGTCATCAGAGGTAATATCCGCATCAAGTTTATTTAATGTTGAAGAAATATTATTAGTTATAAAGTCACTAGCAGAAATTATTACTGAATTGGTTGGACTAAATGGTATAGCAGTAAACTTA
The DNA here is from genome assembly GCA_964469915.1 of uncultured Gammaproteobacteria bacterium. Taxonomy (GTDB): domain Bacteria; phylum Pseudomonadota; class Gammaproteobacteria; order Magnimaribacterales; family D2472; genus SCGC-AAA076-P13. The sequence continues at coordinate 5,151 of CAYXZT010000028.1, read as the reverse complement.
TTTATTGTTGGATTATTTTGAGCCTTCAGTTTATCTAGAATTCTTACAGCCTCTACTGCTGATAAGTTCTTAAGCTTCAGTATGGTAACCCTAGCACTATTATTTTGATCAAGATCGGTAATAAGACTTCTTATTCTATCTACGTTACTTCCTCTATCAACCAATAAAATAGAGTTTATTGACGGTATTGTCGAAATATGTGCCTGTCTTCCAACTATAGGTTTTAACATTGGTAGGACCTCTTCTGTAGCTCTATTAATGAGAGGTATAACCGCTGTTTCAAAATCACCATCACTATTTGTTGCAACACTAAGATCTCTTGTTGCTTCATTTTCTGGAATAATTCTTACAAAACTATCATCTGAGATAATACTAAAACCATTTACCTGGAGCGTTCTCAAGTACACATCCCATACCTGATTTCTATTTAGTTCTGCATTTGAATATATGGTAATTTTTCCTTTTACTCTTGGATCAAGAATTATTGTTTTTTTTGAGAACTGAGCTATATCTTGTGTAACCTTTTTTATATCGACATCTTCATAATTTAATAGAAAAGTATCATTAGCTGACAAGAAAAATGGCAAGACTAATGCCTGAACCATTAAAAAAAATTTATATCTATTTTGCATTTTATTTACCAACTGTATTCTTAATTTTATAAATCTTACTTCCTTCACGGAAGATTATCTCATCTTGACTCACCTCAATTAATTCGAAAATACCTTCTAATTTTTCACCAATTGAGACAACGTATTCTTGATTAGATTTTTGGACAATTACAGATGATTCTAATCCGCCTGATCTATAACCTATCAACTTATATTCAAATTTTATATTAGATATATCATTTTGAATATATTCACCATCTGATGCGTTTGAAGGCTTTAGGTCTAATTTATCTACAATTACAAAATCTTTTATAGAAGTGTCTTTAGATATTTGAATTAAATATATAGAAAATAGTACCAAAGCTGGAATAGATAAGAATGCTATAAGAACTTTTTTTAATAATTTAAAATCTAACATGTAATAAGAAAAACTAATGAAGTATTAGTTTAACTTAATTAGTGAATCGGACAAATTTATCTGAAGATAAATCTATTTGAGTCCAGAAATTTTAACTACTTTGTTTAAACGACCCGCTTTCATGAATGTATGAAACTTTTTCCAGATTGATTTAACCATTACATTAGCTCCTTTTTAATTATTTCTTTTATGAAACAACTATGTGACATTTATGTGACAGAATAAAACAATTTACTATTGATGTAAAGTTTTTATTTTCCCGATGGCAATGTAAACCAAAAAATAGAACCTTTTGAAACACCTGATGAGACACCAACATCTCCATTTAGACTATTTACTAGGTTTTTAACAATAGCTAATCCAAGTCCACTTCCTTTATTATGTGAAGCTCTTGCCGATGCAGCTCTATAAAACCTATCAAATATATGGCCTTTATCTATTTCAGATATACCAACTCCATTATCTGAAATCATGACTCTTACATTATTATCATCTTGCTTTGTAGATATTTCGATTAATGATTCATCTGGAGAATATTTAAAAGCATTATCAACTAAATTTGTAAATATTCTTTCAAGTGCTTGTACATCGGCTTTAATTTTAGTCTTATGAGAAGGCTTATATACAAGATCTATTCCTTTCTTTTTTGTAAGACTTTTCATAGATACTATAAATGAATTAACAAACTCATCTAAATCTATTGATACTATGTTTAATTTTAAATCACCATATTCTATTCTTGATAAGTCAATTAAATCAGAAACCATTAATGAGAGTCTTTCAGAGTTGTGCAAAATTGCTTTTGCAAATATTTTTGCATCTTTTTTATTATCTAGAGCGCCATCCAAAAGAGTTTCGGAATTTGCCCTTATAACACTTACAGGTGTTCTTAACTCATGAGATAGGTTAGATATAAAATCTCTCCTCATAGAGTTGAGCTGACGAAGTTGAGTAATATCATGAAGAACTAATATAAACTCACCTGTGGTTTTTGATTGATTCATTGAACCTAAAACCCACTGCGTATTCTTTTTTCCCGTATCAATCTCAAATTCAATATCAGCTCTTTTTTTGTTTTTAACTCGTTTAAAAAGATAGTTAAGAGCAGGAATATCTAATTTCTTAATATTTTTATTATCTAATTCTTCGATTTTTAAGATAATTGATGCTTGCTCATTTGTAAAAACAACATCGCCTTTTTTATTCGTAACAATAATACCTTCTCCAAGATCATCTAATACCAATCCAAATTGATCTCTTTGTTTTGCAATAATTTTAATTTGATTTTTTAAATCTTCAGATATTTGCGATATGGACCTTGCAACAGTTCCAAATTCATCAATTCTTTGAACAGGTAGTGCTTTTAAAGCATCTTTTTTATGAACACCCTTTGATATATCATTTGCAACATTTGCTAATTCTTGAATATTTGAATATAAAAAATTTGCAGCAACGCCACTAGCTATTATTGACACGATAAATACAACAGCAAATAAAAGAATAACTGATAAGCCAAGCGTTCCAGTCACTGCATCCAAATAATTTAAAGGTACTGAAACTCTAATAATATTTGGGTCTACTTTTTGATTGTCCCTGATTGCAAAATATAAGAGGTCCTGATTAAGAGTACTACTATATCTTGATGACCAACCAATACCATTTAAAAGAGCATCAATTACTTCTATGCGATCTCCATGGTTATCAAGTAATGCAATTTGGTCCACATCAAGAAATGAATCACCTATTACTTTGCCATCATTATTGATAAATGTGACTCTTGAGTTAGATGCCTTACCTAAGTTATTTGCCTCTCTGTCAGCCTCTTCAGTGTTTGAGTATTTATTTAGATTATCTACTGAGATGAGTAACAAATTTGCTTGTTTTTCAAGCTCATCTACTATTTGTAGTTTAAATGTATTAGTAAGGTCCCTTTCAGCAACAACATACGTAATTGAAATACTTACCGTTAGCAGTAAAAAAACGATTAAAAATATTCGGGATCTAATTCCCATAAGAATTACTCAGGCGTTCTCGAGAATTTATAACCAACGCCTCTAATGGTCTGAACGTATTTACCCATAGTGCCTAGTTTTTCTCTTAGTCTTTTTATATGTGTATCAACAGTTCTTGTAGTAACTTCAGCACTATAACCCCAAACATCAGAGAGAAGTTGATCTCTTGATTGAACACGCCCTCTTCTATCAATAAGTTGTTTTAGTAATCTAAACTCTAATGCAGTCAAAATGATTTGCTCTTTGTTAACAAAAACCTCATGAGAGTCTACGTCAATTACAAGATCTCCAAACTGTCGCTCTATTTCAACGGTTTCATTTTTTTGAACATTACCCCTTTTTAATATGGCCTTAATTCTTAATATTAGCTCTCTTACGCTGAAAGGTTTAGTGACGTAATCATCTGCACCCAATTCAAAACCTACTACCTTATCAACTTCATCATCTTTAGCAGTTAATATTACTATTGGGATATTTGATAAATTTTGTGTTGATTTAATTTCTCTGCATAAATCTAGACCAGAGCCATCAGGTAACATTAAATCGAGTACTAATAATGAAAAAGTATCATTTAAAATCGATTTACCCTCATTAAGAGAAGCTGCTGTATAAATTTCAAAACCCTCTCTTGCAAGATTATATTCTATAGTTTTTCGAATATCTGGTTCATCTTCTATGATAAGAATTTTCTTTGACATCTTAAGTTAGTTTAAAATCACAAGAATATTTATACCTTTTTTAAAGTGAATTTAAAATGCTTTATTGAATTTAGTTTCAAATTCTTTTCTTAGCTGTGGCTTGTCAAACTTACCTGAAGCCAGTCTAGGCAATATAGAATCTGAAAATTCTATCTGTAAAGGTATTTTAAATGCTGCTAATTTATCAGCTAGAAATAATTTCAATTCATCAGGCTTCATTTTTTTATCTCTTTTAAGCACTATCGATGCACATAGTATTTCACCAAGCCTTTCATCGGGTATTCCAAAGACACATGCCTCAAGAATATCCGAGTGTTCATAGATGGCTTCTTCAACCTCTGGACATGCAATATTTTCTCCACCTCTAATAACCATATCTTTAACCCTATCTACTATATATAGGTATGGTCCATCAAAACGACCAAGATCTCCGGTCTTAAACCATCCATCTTCATTAATGCATTCCTCTGTAGCCTCTGGGTTTTTCCAATAACAAACCATATTTGCCATTGATTTAATGGCTACTTCACCCAGATCTCCTTCGTCTACATCATTCCAGTTATTATCAATTATTCTTATTTCAGTAACAGGAGGTACAACTCTTCCTGTGGAAGAAGGGTTATTAATATATTCATCTCCATTACCTAGTGCTCCACATGCATTAGTTTCAGACAACCCATAACCTATTCCAGGCCTTCCCTCGAATTCCTCATCTAGCAACTTAACATGTTCAGCCGGCCTTGGACCCCCGCCACCTCCAAGAGTTTTTAGAGAGGATAAATCATAATTAAGTCTATCGGGATGGTTTAATAACTCCCATGTTTGAGTTGGAACACCAGTAATATCTGATATTTTTTCATCCTCTATTAATTTTAATGCTTGTCCAGCATCCCATTTTCTCATCAAGACTATTTTTCTTCCTATAAGTATTGATAACAATAAACCTGCATGGCTTCCTGTAACATGAAATAAAGGTACGCAATGAAGAATTCCTAAATCAGAGCCAACAATAGGATCAGCATCAGGGTCTTTCATTTTAGCAATCTCACCCGTAACAGTTGAATAGCATGCCCAGCTAAACATTGTTGCAATAACAGCTTTTTGTGATGACAAGACTCCCTTAGGCTTCCCTGTTGATCCAGATGTGTAATATATAGTTGCATTATCATTTCTTTGAATATCAATTTCTGGGAAAGAAATATCATGACCTTCTATAAAATCCTTAAATGACATAAATGATTTATCAGGGGAATATGTAGTTGATATTTTTTTTACATCAGTCATTGATTCAAGACCTTTTAATCTGCGCTCATCTGCAATAAGCAACTTGGCATCCGAATGTTCAAGTCCATATATAACCTCTGAAGGTACCCACCAAGAATTTAACGGTACACATACAGCACCAATACCTA
>CAYXZT010000027.1:0-13933 GCA_964469915.1 uncultured Gammaproteobacteria bacterium | reverse complement strand
TTGAACGAAGTGTTGAGATTGTCTGCTCATAATTATCCGTATTAAAGATTGCAGAGCCTGCAACAAAAGTATCAGCACCTGCAGAAGAAGCTAGGCCTATGGTCTCATTATTAATTCCACCATCTACTTCTAGGCGAATATCTTTTCCAGATTCATCAATCATTTTTCTAACCTTGGCTATCTTATCAAGCGAGCTATGAATAAAGGATTGTCCTCCGAAGCCTGGATTAACGCTCATGATTAAAATTAAATCCAAATCATCTATTACATTGTCAAGAATATGAAGAGGAGTCGCTGGGTTAAACACTAAACCTGCTTTGCAGCCCTGATCTTTTATTGCATGAATCGATCTGTGAACATGTCTTGATGCTTCAGGATGAAAACTAATTAAATCAGCGCCAGCTTTAATAAAGCTTTGAGCCAAATCATCAACCGGATCAATCATTAAATGAACATCAATAAACTCTTTAACACCATAATCTCTTAAAGACTGGCAAACCATAGGACCTATAGTGAGGTTGGGTACATAGTGGTTATCCATTAAATCAAAATGAATCCAGTCAGCGCCAGCATTTAATACATTGACGACCTCCTCACCCAGAGTTGCAAAATTGGATGCAAGTATTGATGGTGCAATAATATAGTTTGAATCAGTCATAATCTAATTTTCGTCTTTATGCATCTTATTAGCAAGCTCTAGTCGGTCAACAGTCCCAGTATCTATCCATTTACCTTTTGTTATTTCTTCTGTTACAGATCTACCACTAATACATGCAAGCATTACAGGATCCCATATATTAAAAAATCCGTTGTGATTTTTATATTTATCAAATATCAAGGGGTTTACTACAGATATACCCGTCCAAGTATAGTCATTTTTACCCTCTTTAATAACTACAATATCTCCTTCTAAGGAAAAATCACCATTGATATTATGATCTGGGTTCTCGACCCCAACTATATGAGCAGAGATAATATTTTTATTTAAAGGCTTCATACTAATATCATGGCTAATATCTGCATTGATAAGAATGAAAGGGTCTTCTCCAATTAGTGAAAGAGCTTTCACAATTCCACCTCCAGTTCCAAGAGGCTCATCTTCTTCAGAAAAATTAACTTTAATAGAAGGAAATTTTTCACTTACATGATCTCTGATCATGCTTCCTAAGTATGAAGTATTGATGATAAATTCTTCAAAGCCCTCATCTAATAAGGCCTCTATATTTCTTTGAATTAGAGTTTTGCCACCAACTTTTAAAAGAGGCTTTGGTGTTGTTTTTGTCAACGGAAGCATTCTTTTGCCATAGCCTGCAGCAAGAATCATAACCTTCATGTTTGATTCAACCTTGCTTCAAGTGTCTCGTGAATTTCACCAGCAAGATAGTCCTTTAAATTTTTATAATTTTTGTCTGGTATGAGTTCAATTAAGTTTCTTAAAATAGTTTTCAGATCTTTTAGTCTGAATGTTCTACCAGTATCCAAATAAATTTTACTGAGAGTTCCTAATATCCGCATGTTTCTTTGAATTGCTCCCCACCTAACCCATTCAAAGATACTATCTGGATCAGAATTAATTTGAAGAAGCTGTCCATAATAAACAAGTGAACTAGTGATTGTTTTGGTTGAGTACTTTATGTAGTGATCGATAAATAAACCTGCAAGATCTATCCCAACTGGTCCAGAGCATAAGTCTTGATAGTCAACAACTCCTACCTCTCCGTCATTAAGAAGTAATAGATTTCTTCTTTCAAAATCAAAGTGACAATTCATCCAGGGTTGATTAAGCAATTCTTCAATTGCCTCATTTTTTAACCTACTTATATCTACGTGTGGGTCGATTGATAAAAAATCTTTTATAAAGATATTCTCAAAACTATTCATTTGTGCAAGCAGGCTGTCTTGATCTAATTTTGGTATTTGAGGAATATTAGCTGTTTGAATCTTTGCTAAAATACTTAAAGATTTATTTAATAATGCAGAATTTTCATTGCTTAGTAGATCGAGATCTATCAAGGAAGAGTCACCTAAATCTTCCTGAATGTTTACCCCAAGAGCAATATTGGAATAAATAATACTAGGGCACCTTATGCTGTGGTCATGAAAAAATTTTGAGACATGCTCAAACTTTGCATGCGTCCCCATTGCAGGGTTTAAGTAGCACAAAACAAAATTCTTACCTGTCTGATCAATAACTCTATAGTATTCTCTTCCGCTTGCCTCAAGCTTAAGCGGCTGAACACTACTTATCTGAAAACCGCATTCATGGGCAATTTGTATTACTTCAGAATCTATCAAGCTAGCTGTTTTTTACCTCATCAGGCAGTGGGGTATCATCAGGTACAAAGAAATCTGGCATGAGCTCGCCAAAGGGCACATTTGCGTACTTTGTAAAATCTTTTACTCCAGCTGCATGAAGCACTAAATCATCTATACAGAAATTTCCAGTAAACATTTTAGAGTCTTTGGTTAGAATTTCGTATGCTGCATCAGCCATAATATCGACATTTCTAGATAATCTCATAATCTCATCTCCGCCAAGATGATTTTGAACAGCTGCGGTTGCTATTGCAGTTCTTGGCCACAATGCATTTACCGCAATTCCTTTTTCTGCAAACTCAGCAGCCATACCAAGAACACACATACTCATGGTGTACTTAGCCATAGTATAAGCAACAGTTCCTGAAAACCATTTTGAGCTCATGTCTAATGGTGGAGACAGATTTAGAATATGTGGATTAGTAGCTTTTGATAGGTGAGGTAGGCAATATTTACTTACCATATAGGTTCCTCTTCCGTTTATTTGATGCATCAAATCATATCTTTTCATTTCAGTATCAGTGACGTTAGTTAGCTGAATTGCTGATGCATTATTAATACAAATATCGATACCACCAAAGTGCTCTACAGCTTTGTTAATCGCGTCTCTTACATTATCTTCATCTCTGATATCACATAAAACTGGTAGAGCATCGCCACCAGCTTCAATAATTTCATCTGCTGCTGTATAAATAGTTCCTGGAAGCTTTGGGTGTGGATCTGCAGTTTTTGCTGCAACGACTATTTTGGCTCCGTCTTGAGCTGCCTTTTTTGCCATAGCCAAACCAATGCCTCTACTTCCACCAGACATAAAAATTACTTTATCTTTTAAACTCATAATATTTCCTTATTTTTAAAATTTTTCCATATAGGGTCTTAGATCTAACTCATGCGTCCATGCGCTTCTATGTTGTGAGTGAACGAACCAATATGCATCTGCAATACTTTCAGGTGATAGGATACCGTCTTTTTCTTTAAGAGCATATGTATCTGGAAAAATCTCTTTTATAAATGCAGTATCTATTGCTCCGTCAATTACAAAATGTGCGACATGGATGCCTTGTGGTCCCAATTCCCTGGCCATACTTTGACTGAGAGCCCTAAGGGCAAACTTGGCACTAGCAAATGCAGAAAATCCAGAACTTCCCCTTAATGAGGCAGTCGCGCCGGTGAAAAAGATGCTTCCTGATTGTCTCTTTTTCATGTGTTTAGCAGCTTCTCTACCAGTTAAAAACCCACCAAAAGCAGCCATTTCCCATACTTTTCTAAAAACCCGAGAAGTGGTTTCTTCTATTGGATAAAATACATTAGCTCCTGGATTAAAAATAACCACATCAATGGGAGCAATGTTTTCTTCAACATCCTTAAATAAGCTAATAATTGAGTCTTCATCACGCGCATCTACCCCAAAACCCTTTGCCCAGCCACCAGATTTATTTATCTTATCAGCAAGTTTATTTACTTTTTCTGCGCTTCCAGGCCTCCTCACAGGACATACTTTATAACCATGGCTTGCAAACTTCTTTGTAAGAGCTGATCCCGTAGCATCTCCGGCACCTATAATTATTGCTGAATATTTTGAAAAATCTTTCATATGAGTGTTAAATTGTTTATATAACTTTACAAAATTGTAGGTACAAATGAAAGTAGACTTTATTTTTGATATAGCAAGCCCTAATGCGTATTTCTGTCATCAACTTATACCGAGTTTTGAAAAAAGAACTGGTGTTAAGTTTAATTATATTCCTTGCCTGCTCGGAGGAATAATGAAGTTATCTGGGAATCAGCCCCCTTTTGTTGCTTATGCAGATATTAAAAATAAAAATGATTATCAAATGATTGAGATTGCCAGATTTATTAAACAACATAAACTGATCAAATATAAATTTAACTCAAGCTTTCCTATGAATACTGTTCAGGTTCAAAGGGGTGCCCTTGCTGCACAGGAACTTGGAGTGTTTGACGAGTATCTTGAAATCATGCTGAAAGCAATGTGGGAAGAAGATAAAAATCTTTCTGATTTAGATGTCCTTCAAAGCACTATGAATGAAAATAACCTTGATGCCGAAGCTATAATAAAAATAGTCACATCTCAAGAATGCAAAGATAAGTTAATTGCAAACACAAGCGATGCAGTTAATCGAGGAGCTTTCGGTGTGCCAACTTTCTTTCTAAATGATGAGATATTCTTTGGTAAAGATCATCTTTACCAGCTCGAAGAATATATCAATTATCTTAAGGAATAGAACTTTTTATAAAATACTTTTTCAAATGTAAGAGGTATAAAATAAAACTATGAAGAAACCCTTGCTTATATTTAATATTTGTTTTGTTTTTGCTATGCCATTTGTTCTGTATGGAGAAAAAAAATTAGAATTAATTCTTAGCCCGGCTCCAGAATCTAATACCAATAAGTGCTTAATCTATTCACCTTTAGTTGGTGAAGTTCAAGAAGGTCAAGACCTCAAGGTAAACTCAGATGAGTTTGAATTTCTAGATGACAAAAAACTTATATTAAAAGGTGATGTTGAGTTAGATTTTCCAGAAGGTTTGTTGAGAGCAGGTCTTGCAAATTTAGATAGGCAAAATGGAATGATTGAGTTCAATAAAGGTCAGATTTTCTTACAAGATTTTTACTTTATTGCAGAGGATGGTTTTTTTAATAAAGAAGATGGTGAATTAGCGCTTTCTAATGGCAGTGCGTTCATGAATGAGAGGAATCTTATATTTAATTTTGATGATCTAAATGGTTATTTGGATGAGAAGATAAGTCTATCGGGCACATCAGTGACGTCATGTGCTGATATGAATCAAGGGTGGGCTATAGAGGCAGGAAGTATAAATCTAGATACTCAATCTCAAAGAGGCATGGCCTCTGATATTAAGCTTAAAATAATGGGAAGAACTGTCCTTGCGTTACCCAAACTTCCTTTTGCAACTTCGAGCGATAGAATGACTGGCTTTTTAGAGCCCTCGCTCTCTTTTTCATCCGATGGGGTCGATGTAACAATTCCTTACTACAAGGTCATATCCGACTCTTCAGATATTACTATTGCGCCTCGGATGATAGCAAAGCGAGGAGAAGGAATAGAGATAAATTTCAGATCGCTTCACGGTAAAAATAAAAATCTACGAAACTTTGACCTTGTGTATTTCAATAAAGATGATGAATACGAAAAGGAAGGCTTTGGAGATGACTCCCCAAGATGGGCATTTAACATATCAGATGAATTGAGATTTCAATCTACTAAGTTTAATTTAAATTGGTCAAAAGCCTCAGATAGTTTGTTTTTAAGAGATGTGCCTGGAGATATAACATCTATAGGCTCTCAAAGAATACAAAATTTAAGTCAAAATTTTGCAATATCTAGGCAATTTAATAAGGCTTATTTAAGAATAGAACACCAAGGCTACCAAGCCCTAAATCCTATGCTAACAAATGGGTATAAAAAATCACCTTCAATAGATTTGCATTACTCAGATAGAGTTGGGCGCTTTATTTTCAATGAGTTCATCAATGTGTCTTCATTTAAAGCTAGCACCATCCATGGTTATTTTGGTACTCAAGACATGTCAGGAAGATATTTAAAAACCATTAAAGATCCTGCGGAGGGAACTAGATTTTATTCAGACTTATCATTCCTTAACTATAGCCACATTAATGGAATTAATATTGCCTCAAGCTTTGGAATAAAAAGTATTAAATACAGCTTAAAAGACTCATCTTTTGATACAACAGATGTAAATGTTCCAAATGCTTTGATTGATATGAGCTCAATCTTTTTTAAAGATACAGCAAGCGGCAAAGATATCCTCGAGCCAAGAATTGTGATTGGCTACTCTAGCTATGTAGATCAATCAAGCAATCCTGTTTTTGATAGCGATGAGATATCCATGAATAACGAGTTATTTTCTAATCTGCGTTTTTCTGGAATGGACAGAATAGGTGATCAAAAATTTTATACCCTAAGCCTTAAGTATAAGAAAATTAAAATGGGTATGGAAAAAGTTTCGTTATCAATATCTAAAAAATATTTTCTTGATGACAGAAAGGTTTGGATTAGATCAATGAACTCTATGTCAATGGGCATGTCGATGGCTGATAGCCTAATGAGTATGTCAATGAATCAAGGCTCAATGGGAATGTCTATGGATAAGGGTCCAATAGTTATGATGGGCAAGTGGATGCCAAAAAAAGGAACAATGATTATGGCTTATGGTGGTTATATTAAAGAAAATAAAAAAGTGCCACTTGGAGGTTTTACGCTGAACCATAATTTCGATAAAGGTTCTTTTGGGGTTGCTAAAAGATATAGAAGAATGTCAGGCGATTTCAATTATCTTATGGATTATTCTGAGGTATATGCAAATATTAATCTAAGCTCTAAATTTAAATTTATAGCAAAACTTAAGAAAGATAATGAGATTGATAAAAATATTGAAAGCGTTGTGGGCTTTGAATATGAAAATTGTTGCTTTGCTTTTAGAGTAACAGGATCTGATAAAAATCTTTCGAGGTACAGTAATAAAGAGATTTACTATCCATATTTGGACGAAGCATGGGATAATATTATCGAAATTGAAAATAAAGGTAGAGTAAATTTTGAATTTGAACTCAAGGGCTTTAACTCATCCTCTAACAAAATAAATAGACTACTAAATAACTCACTTTTTAATTACTAAATTTAATATGAAAAAAATATTCTTACCTGCATTTACCCTTTTAGCTACTTCTTTATATTCTGAGATAGAAATTTTGGACAGAGTCGCTGTTATTGTCGATGACGGTGTAATTATGGAATCGCAAATTAATAATGATTTTAAAGAGATGGCAGCGAGATATGATCAACAAAACATACCAAAGCCAGATGATAAAGATCTTTTAGAACAAGTTACTGAAAGGTTAATCATAGAAGAATTACAACTACAGATGGCTGATAGAGCTGGAATAAGAATAAGTGATTCTGAACTCAATCAAACAATGGGAAGAGTTGCAGCCAATAATCAAATGGAGCTTCAAGATTTTATTGCAAGCCTTGAAAAAGAAGGAACTAGCTATGAAGATCTTAGAGAGCAAATTCGCAACGAAATGATAATTCAAAGAATTCAAAGAGGAAGAGTTCAGTCTGAAATTGATATAACGGCAAAAGAGTTTGAGGCATTTTTGGCAACAGACGAATCGCTTCTAGAATTAGAACCTCAGTTATTAGTTAAGCAAATACTTGTAAAGACCTTAAATGAGGCTAACTCTGCGATTGACAGGATTAATAATGGAGAAGATTTTTCTGAAATTGCTAAAGAAATTTCAATCAGCAGTAATGCTGCAAATGGCGGACTTATGCCCTTAAGAAAAGCAGCAGATATGCCGAAGCTATTTTCTGATGCGGTTAACAAGAAGACTGTAGGTTTTGTGAGTGATCCTTTAAAAAGTGGTGCTGGTTTTCATATACTTAAATTAGAAGAAAAAAAAGGTACTTTTGTGAGGTATGAGGATCAATGGTATTCGAGGCATATATTGTTAATACCATCAGCAATTAGAACTGAAGAAGAAACTGAAAATGAGCTTAATGCAATAAGACAAAGAGTTATTGATGGTGAAAGCTTTGCAGCACTTGCTAAGGAGTTCTCTGAGGACCCTGGCTCTGCCAAGCTTGGCGGCGTTTTAGATTGGCTTGGAAAAGGTGTTCTTGCACCTGAATTTGAAGAAACAATGATCTCTGCTGAAATAGGAACTTTATCTGATGTCTTCCAAACTCAATTTGGATTCCATTTTTTAGAAGTTATGGATACAAGAAACCATGATATGACAAGAGAACTAATTGAAGATCAAGCATATCAGGTTCTTTACTCTAGAAAATATGATGAGCAACTTGAAAACACTCTAAGATCAATGAGAGCAGAAGCTTTTGTTGAATTTAAAGATCTAGATTGAAAAAAATTCTATACTCTCCTGGAGAGCCCTCAGGTATTGGACCTGATTTAATTATTCAGATTTGTTCCACGCCCTTCTGGGAAAAGATTCATATCCCTATTGTATGTTTGGCAGATAAGAAACTTATTCAAGACAGAGCCAAAGTGCTTAATAAAAAAATAAAGATAGATATCTTAAACAACCTAGACTCTGCTAATCAAAATAAATTTGGAGTAATTCAAATTAAAGAAGTATCAAAATGCAGAATAACCAAACCGGGTAAACTATATAAGTCTAACGCAGCCTATGTTCTAAAAAATTTAGACTACGGTATCGAGCAGTCAATAAAAGAAGGTATTGGCTTGGTAACAGGCCCAATAAGTAAAGAAAATATAATTACTATCGATGAAAAATTTTCAGGTCATACCGAATATATTCAAAAGAAAACATTAAGTAATGATGTGTTGATGCTGCTAGGTTCTAAAAAACTTAGGGTTGCGATTGCAACCACGCATGTGCCTTTAAAAAAGGTACCTAAACTAATCACCAAGAGGCTTATTATTAACAAAGCTATGATCTTGCATAATGAATTAATTACTAAATTCAAAATTAAAAGCCCAAGAATAAAATTACTTGGCTTGAATCCACATGCAGGAGAAGGAGGAAAAATAGGTACTGAAGAAAGAAATATTCTTATTCCTGCGGTGGAAGAACTTAGAAAAAATAATATTAATATCTCTATGCCATTATCCGCTGACACTGCATTCACAAAAAAAATATTAGCAGATACCGATGCATATCTTGGCATGTATCATGATCAAGTTTTGCCAGTAATAAAAGCGCTTAGTTTTGGAAATACAATCAATATAACATTAGGGGTTCCAATCATTAGAACCTCTGTAGATCATGGTGTTGCTTTAGATATAGCTGGGTCTGGAAAGACTGATGTATCTTCTTTTGAAGAAGCCATCAGAGCTGCAAAAAAAATGATTTGATGAGTAAAAGAGATATAAGAAGAAAGTTTGGGCAAAATTATTTATCCGATCCTGCTATTATTTTTGAAATGGGACAAGCAATTGGTCCTTACTCAAAAGATAAATTTTTAGAAGTTGGGCCAGGGATGGGTGCCCTTACCAAAACTTTAAATCAAAAAGATATTAAAATTTTAGCCATTGAAGTTGATAAAGATAATATTGATTACCTATCAAAAAACTTTCAAGGGCCAGCAGAATTTCAATTTATTAATGATGATATATTGAAAACATCGCTAGATTTTCTTGAGGCTGGTACTTTTAGGGTTGTGGGAAATCTCCCATATAATATATCTACTCAAATTATCTTGAGGTTTATTCATTGGTCAAAATACATTCAAGATATGCACTTTCTAGTCCAAAAAGAAGTTGCAGAAAAAATTACAGGAACAATCAAAACAAAAAACTGGGGAAAGCTATCGATTAAGATAGCTGCATTTTTCAATACTGAGATATTATTTGATGTGCCGCCGGAGTCTTTCGACATAAAGCCAAAAGTCATGTCTAGTTTTATAAGAATGACCCCAAAGCAGAATCTGGAATTTGATTCAAAGTTAGTTACAAACTTGTATAAAGTTATCGATCTATCATTCTCATCGAGAAGAAAGAATATTAAAAATAATCTAAAAAAACAAAATTTTGATTGGGATAATCTTGATATTGACTTCAACCTAAGACCGGAAGAACTCTCATTAAGTAATTACGTCGAACTTGCTAAAGCTTTCAAAGAATAATGGCTCATTATGTTATTGGAGATGTTCAGGGATGCTTTTCAGAGCTGGATAAGCTTACTAAAAAGATAAAGTTCAATCCAGATAAAGACAAGTTAATATTTGCAGGTGATCTTGTGAATAGAGGCACGCAATCTTTAGAGGTGATGGAGTTTTGTATGAAGCATAAAAAATCTGTTAAAGCTGTTCTTGGAAATCATGACTTTTACTTGCTTTATCTTATAGAACATAAAAAAAAGAATAAGTCACTGAGCAAGATTTTAGAGTCAAAAAATAAAATGATGTTTCATTCATGGTTAAAAGGTTTACCTCTGCTACTAGAAATAAAAATAAAAAAAACCAAGGAAACTTTTTGGATATCCCATGCAGGAATACCCTTCATTTGGGACATAAGAATGGCTAAAAAACTATCTAAAGAAATACAAGTCGGAATGCAGAAAAACTCTTTGGAGATATTAGAAAATATGTGGGGAGATACTCCCAAATTATGGAACTCAAAACTTAAAGGCCACAAAAGGTCTCGAACTATAATTAATTACTTTACAAGGATGCGATTTTTAGGCCCAGATGGCTCACTGAAATTAAAAGCAAAAAAAAATAAAGCAGATAAGAGTCATATCCCTTGGTTCGTTCAAACTAAAGAAAACTTGAAAAATAAAGAGCACATAGTCTTTGGGCATTGGGCAGCTCTAGATGGAAATACTAAATTAGATAACATTATAGGTTTAGATACCGGATGTGTTTGGGGAAATAAGCTGACAGCTATAAGATTAGAGGATAAAAAACTATTTCAAGTCGAAAAAATATGAATGTATATGAAGTTGGTGGTGCTGTTCGAGACAGCCTCCTTGAAACAAAGTCAAATGATAGAGATTGGGTTGTAATTGGATCATCTCCAGAAGAAATGACTCAGCAAGGCTTCAAACCTATTGGAAAAGACTTTCCAGTCTTTTTACATCCAGAAACCAAGGAGGAGTATGCTTTAGCTAGAACTGAAAAAAAGTCTGGTCATGGATACCATGGTTTCAATTTCTATTTTGGTAAAGATGTAACTCTCGAAGAAGATCTTTCAAGAAGAGACTTTACGATAAATGCTATTGCTAAAGATTCAGAGGGCAACCTTATTGATCCACATAACGGAATTCAAGATATTCAAGATAAAGTTTTTAGACATGTTTCTGACGCATTCCTAGAGGACCCTTTAAGGGCCATTAGATTAGCAAGGTTTAAGACTTATGATCATCTCAAGGACTTCACAATCAATGCCAATACAGAAAAGCTCCTTAATAAGATTGTTGAATCTGGTGAAATTAATATACTTTCAGAAAATAGAATATGGGCTGAAACTGAAAGAGCCCTATCATCAAACAATCCAAATATTTTTTTTGAAACTCTCCTTAGGTTTGGAATGCATATATTTCATTTCAAAGGTCTAGATAAGACAAAATGCGATTCAAGCAATACTCCATCTGTTAGATGGGCAGAGCTTCAAATAAATAATAACTTTGTTCTAGGTCAAAACCTTCCTGTTCCTAATAATTATGAAAATGCAGCAAAGATTTTAGAGAAATTATCTGTGGTTGAGGGTGATGCAAGCTACAAAAATATATTAATGGTTATTCAAAACATTAGGTTTGTACAAAATGAGGAGTTGATTAGGGACATTATTTTGCTTCCTAATCTTAAAAAAACTAAAAATTTGATTTTAAGGTTATTGGAAACAATAAAAGAAACTGACTTTTCAGTACTATCACAAGTTCCAAAGGAGCATATTGAAGAAGAAAAGATTAAACTACATGATCAAATTATAAAAATATCGAAATGAATAAAACAATTTTAATTACTGGAGCTGCTAAAAGGATTGGTAAAGAGATTGCTCTAACCTACTCTGAGTTGGGGTGGAATATTATTATTCATTACAACTCATCAAAAGAAGATGCAGAGAAGCTTGCAACACAAATAAATTCCAAAAATTCAAATACTGCAAAAATAGTTCAAGCTAATTTAGATATAGATACCGAGGTTACTAGACTTGTTAATGAAAGTAAGGAGCTTTTTGATACCATAGACATTCTTGTTAACAATGCATCAGCCTTTTACCCGACACCAATAGATGATATATCGAATGATGACTGGGAAAAGTTAATAGGATCCAATCTAAAGGGACCTCTTTTTTTAATCCAGGGACTTAAAGACAGGTTAAAAGAATCTAAGGGCTCCATAATAAACATTACAGATACTAATTTGAGCAAAGGTGTTGCAAATTTCTCTATATACACCTCTGCTAAAGGTGGCTTAGAATCTATTACAAAGGGCTTGGCAAGAGAGTTAGCTCCTGAGATTACTGTTAATGCAATTGCTCCGGGCGCTATGCTTGAGCCACCTGATGTTGAGTGGACTCCAGAGCATAAAGAGAAAGTTGTTTCAAATATACCTTTGAAAAGAATGGGCTCTGAAAAGGATATTGCTCAGGCTGTTAAATTTGTTGCCGATGCAAAATATATAACAGGACAAATTATAAAAGTTGATGGAGGGAGGTCGCTGTAATGACTACTGATGCACAAAAATATGAACAAATTTTTTCTGGAACTAAAGAAGTTGCTGAAAATTTAAAAATAGAAATTTCTAATCTACAACCCTGGATTGATGCTCATGTTCCTGGAGCCGGGCCAATTAAAACGATTGAACAATTTAAGGGCGGTCAATCAAATCCTACATATAAAATTATTACCGAAGGAAAAAATCTTGTTTTAAGAAGAAAGCCACCAGGCAAGTTATTGCCTTCGGCACATGCAGTAGATAGAGAATATAAAGTTATTACTGCTTTATATGAAACTGATGTCCCTGTCCCAAAAACATATGGTTTATGTACGGATGAAGATGTTGCCGGGACCGCATTTTTTGTAATGGACTGTCTAGATGGAGATATATATTGGGACCCAATGCTGCCCTCCCTATCCAAAGATCAGCGTATCAAAGTTTATCAAAACAAAAATAAAACACTCGCAGCTCTCCACAGTGTTGACTACAAAAAAGTTGGTCTAGAAGACTATGGCAAGCCTGGAAATTATGTAGCAAGACAAGTATCTAGATGGTCAAAACAGTATATAGCCTCTGAAACTGACAATATTGAAGCTATGAATAACTTGATTGAGTGGCTACCAAATAATATCCCTGATGACGACGAAACTTCAATTGTTCATGGTGACTACCGCTTGGATAATATGATCATGAAGAATCAAGAAGTTATCGGAGTTTTAGACTGGGAATTATCTACCCTAGGTCATCCCGTAGCAGATTTTAGCTATCATTGTTTAACTTGGAGGACCGAGCCACTCTACTATGATTATGCAAAGCTTAAAGAGCTAGGCGTTCCTAATGAAATGGAATATCGTGATATGTACTCAGAGGCTACTGGCAAAGACATGTCGGCTAATTGGGAGTTCTACATGGCATTTAATATCTTTAAAGTTGCAGCTATCTGTCAAGGAATTTTAGGAAGAGTAAGAGATGGAACTGCTGCTAGTAAGCATGCCGAAGACAGAGGAATGAAAGTTTATCCCCTATCAGATGGGGCTTGGTCTATAGTTGAAAAGCACTTTAAATAAAAACCAAGTAGCCCAACTTTAAATTTTAAAGTAATTCCTTTAAGGGCTCTGAGACAAATGAATATTTTTCAATCTCATCACTTTCAAAGAGTATTTCTTCGTCACCTATTTGAAGAACAATATCAATATCAAGTGTTCTTGCACTGAATTTTGGTGCGTCCCTATTTCTTCCCGATTCATCTTCAATTTCTTTTAATTTTTTGTTTAGCCCCTCAAAGGATAGACTGGATTCTCCAGCAACAACTAAATTTAGAAAATCGTCTCCTTCAAAACCTTCAGCCTTAGTCTGATGAACTGACGAGTATTCGCTGTTATCTAATATTTTTTGGAGTTTTT
>CAYXZT010000026.1:0-14327 GCA_964469915.1 uncultured Gammaproteobacteria bacterium | reverse complement strand
TAAGGAGGTATATGGGTAACTGTATCGAGGGTTCGAATCCCTCACTCTCCGCCAGACATCAAAAAAGAAATTTACTTTTTATTCATCAGCCATTGCTAATAATGTTGTATTTCCACCTGATGCTGTTGTATTAGTTGATACTGATTTTTCTAAAACAAACCTTTGCATTAAGGTTGGTCCACTATTCTCTAGAATCAGTGGCAAAATACTACCTTCACGCTGAGATAAAACTCTATCTAGCCATTGTAAAAGAGGATCAGACACACTTGCAGCTATGCCGGCTAGGTGCTCAGAAGATAAACAGTCCTGCAGATAGCTCTCATCATTTATTACAACTCTTTGATAAATGAGGTTCAAATTAGAATCATTTATATGGTTGCTAAAATCATAATCAGAATTACTTATATGAATGATCGAGTTACCAGTTAGCAATGCTGCTAAAATTTGGCGAAGAGAATCTACAAAATTCTCATCACCTTGATGAATACAAATTAAAGAGCCTCTTTCTTGTAAAATTAGTTGGTTTAATTCTCCGGTAGGGCCCTGAAGTGTTAATGGTTCAATCTGATGTGTTATGACATCGTTTATCATCAAATCTATTTGGTTAATAAAATTATTAGGAAGCTCTAAAGAATTATCATTTAGTAAAAGGTCGATGAAGGCTTTAACTTTCTTAAGTCGGCTGCTTATATGATTATGAAGCTGTTTGTGCTTTTCAGTGAGCAAACTAGGCATTATGCCTTTTTTAATTTCTTGTTCAGGCTTAATATTTGAGAAATTAAAATCTAATTCATTTTCTAATTTTTGATTATGGTTAATAAGTTTTTGTTTTGCCAACCTATAAACGTAAGATGGGCCTCCAGCTTTTGGTCCGGTACCAGACAAGCCCTGACCTCCAAAGGGTTGGACACCAACCACTGCTCCTATAGTATTTCTATTTATATAGATATTCCCGGCATTAATTGTCTTTATAACTTTTTCAGATGTGGTTTGAACACGTGAATGAACTCCAGAAGTTAAACCAAAACCAGTACTGTTAATATCTGCAAGAGCTTGGTTTAATTCATCTGCTTTATAACGTACAACATGAATCACTGGACCGAAAACCTCTTGTTTAAGAATACCAATATTCTCAATTTCATAAAGATGTGGTGCAAAAAAAGTTCCATTACTGCATTCATTTGAAAGCTCACACTTATAGAGAAGTCTGCCATTATTTTGCATAAATTCACTATGTGATTTAAGAGCTGATAATGCTTTTTGATCAATTACAGGACCTATATCGGTTCTAAGATTTGCAGGGTCGCCAACTTGAAGTTCTTTCATGCCACCAATAATCATTTGAATAATCTCTTCAGCAATATCATCTTGCAAAAATAATACCCTTAATGCTGAACATCTTTGGCCTGCACTTTGAAACCCAGATGAAATAACATCATCAACAACCTGTTCGGGGAGTGCTGTTGAATCAACAATCAAACAGTTCTGACCACCAGTTTCAGCTATTAAAGGAATACGTGGCCCAGTCCTTTCTGCAAGCTTTTGTGATATCCATTTCCCTACACCAGTTGAACCCGTAAACATAACAGCTGATATACGTTCATCAGGCAATAGGTTTTCTCCTACAACTTTTCCTGGTGTCAGGATGAGCTGAACCACATTTTCAGGAAATCCACATTCCACCATTAGTTCAACTGCTCGAGAAGCTATTAAACATGTAGAATCAGCAGGCTTCGCAAGCACACTATTCCCAGCTGCAAGAGCTGCTGTAATTTGGCCTATAAAAATTGCCAATGGAAAGTTCCATGGGCTTATGCACAAAACGACACCTCTTGATTCTAATTCACCATCCTTCTCCCAATCAGCATGTGCACTAAAAACCTTTTCACCTTGATCTGCATAATATCGACAAAAATCAACAGCTTCACGAACCTCAGCGACACCATCAATGGCGATCTTGCCAGCTTCTTTAGTACATAGGGCTATAAACTCATCCATATGTTGCTCTAACTTATCTCCAAAAAGTTTCAAACAATCAGAACGCTGCTTTATTGAGATAGATGACCAATCTTTATAAGCTTGATTAGCTGCATCAAGCTTATTTTCTAATTGTTCGATAGAAGTTCTGCGAACAAACCCCAAAACCTCTTTGTTATTCGTTGGGTTGCATGAAGATATAGAGTTTTGAGGAGTGACTAGATTATCTATTATATTATCCTTCTCCCAAGCCATAATAGTTTTAGATAATTCTTGTATACGATCAACATCCGTTAAATCTATTCCAGCAGAATTACGTCTATTACTGCCGTAGATATCTATTGGTAAAGGTATGTTAGGGTTAGTGATTTGTGACCAGCTCTGAATTTTTTTAACAGGGTCTTCAACAAGCTCTGTGAGAGATATACTTTCATCAACAATATTATTTACAAAAGAAGAATTTGCACCATTTTCTAATAAACGTCGCACGAGGTAGGCTAATAAACTTTTATGCTCACCTACAGGGGCATAAATACGCACAGGTATACTTTGTTCTGTCATAATTTCATCATACAAACCTTCACCCATTCCGTGTAATCGCTGAAACTCAAAACCAGTTAAATCTTCACCGGCACGCTCTAAAATATAAGCAACAGAATAAGCATTATGAGTTGCGAATTGAGGAAATATAGTATTTCTATTATTGAGCAATAAACTAGCACAAGCTTGATAGTTAATATCAGTAGAAGCTTTTCTGGTAAACACTGGATATCCAGATAAACCATCAACTTGAGCAATTTTTATTTCACTATCCCAATAAGCGCCTTTTACAAGACGAATCATCATTTTTTTATTATTTTTTTGACTTAGTTCTATTGCCCAATTTAATACATGAAGTGCACGCTTTTGGTATGCCTGAACTACCATTCCAAAACCCTGCCAGTCATCAAGATCTGGGTCTGTAAAAATAGCTTCAATAATATCAAGAGATATATCAAGTCGATCAGCTTCTTCTGCATCTATTGTGAAACCAAGGTTGCGCTCCTTAGCCATGACGGCTAAATCTTTTAGACGATTAACTAATTCTTCCATTAGCCGATCACTTTTGATGAATTCATAACGAGGATGAATTGCAGATAGTTTTACAGATATACCAGCTCCATCATAAACATTTTGATTTCGAGATGATTCACCAATGTGTTTTATAGCTTCTTTGTATGCATTAAAGTAAATATCTGCATCTTCCATTGTTCTTGCTGCTTCGCCCAACATATCAAATGAATAACGATAACCTTCAACTTCCTTTTTTTTAGCTCGGCTTCCAGCCTCTTTAATAGTTCTACCCAATACAAATTGAGTTCCCATAATACCCATTGCTTGTCGCATGGCGATACGAATGACAGGCTCACCTAATTTGCCTATAGATTTTTTAAGATTGTTGATATGTATTTCCTGATCTTCCTTATTAAAACTAACAACCTCTCCTGATAGCAGTAAACCCCATGATGAAGCATTTACAAAAAAAGATTCACTACTTCCAATATGAGAGGACCAGTTTCCAGTAAGAAGCTTGTCTCTTATAAGACGATCAGCTGTTGTGCTATCAGGCACTCTCAATAAAGCTTCAGCCAGGCACATAAGAACAATGCCCTCATCAGTGGATAGGGCATATTGGTTTAAAAGATTCTGTATGTTGCCACTTTTTTGAGCTGTACATCTTACCTGTTTTGCAAGTTCAACTGCTTTTGTATCAACTTTAATTTGAACTGAACTGCATAGTTCAGCCAAAGGCAATAATTCCTTTACTACCATATCCTCATCTGCACGATAGTATTTACGTATTGTATTGCGCATCGAATTTTTGGTATCAATATTTTTAGGTAAATGCATAAGGCTAAAATAGTAATGATTTGTTGAATTTTAAAAAATATTCTATAGCATTTGCTTCTGTAATATATAATATTAACAATATTATGTATTGTTAATATATGAAATTAACAAATATATAATTGTATAATACTAATTAACTATATAAATATGCTTTATTAAAAGGACTATACAAATGGCGATTAATAAAAAAATCTTAGATAGAATTGATATAAAAATTCTTGATATTTTGCAACATGATGGAAGAATTTCTAATGTAGATTTAGCTGATCAAGTTCATCTGAGTCCTTCACCTTGCCTTGAAAGAGTGCGTAATTTAGAAAAACATGGCTATATCAAAGAGTATGTAGCTCATTTAAATCCTGAGTTACTAGATGCAGCTCTGGTGGCCTATATTGAGGTTTCTTTAAAGAGAACTGCAACAAAAAATTTAGATAATTTTAATAAACGCATGCTTCAGTTAGATGAAGTTGTAGAATGCGTTATGGTTGCTGGGGGATTTGATTATCTGATAAAAATTCGAACTGAAAGTATGCAAACTTATCGTACTTTTTTAGGAGAAAAATTAGCTGCAATTGAGGGTATTGCTCAAACACATACTTATGCAGTAATGGAAGAGGTTAAATCTACCCACTTAATACCAGTTGAAAAATAAAAATTGATATTTATATAGCTGGATTACAAAACTTAAATTTACATAGTACTTTTTATCATCATTTGTATAAAATAAGACATGTCCGAAAATTTAATAACTAAATTCCTAGATGGCTACTCAATAGAAGTAACACCAAAAGCTGCATCAAAAATTGAAAACTTTGCTGGTGTCTTGCCCAAAGGAACTAGGGTATATATTGCTCATATAGAGGGTACTCCTATAGATGAGATGGTAGCTACTGCAAAAAAAATTTACGATGATGGTTTTGTTGCTATGCCACACTTTCCTGCCAGGATAATCCAAAACTCAAATACGCTAGATGAATGGATTAAGAGATATAAAAATGAAGCTAATGTTGAAGAAGCTCTAGTTATAGCTGGAGGGGCAAATAAGCCTTATGGAGACTTTGATTCATCAATACAATTGATTGAAACAGGTTTATTTGATAGAAATGAATTTAAAAGAATTCATGTAGCAGGCCATCCAGAAGGCAACAAAGATATAGATCCTGATGGTTCTAATAAAAATGTTTCCGGTGCTTTATCTTGGAAAAATGAGTTCTCAAAAAGAACAGATGCAAGCATTGCTCTAGCTACCCAATTCTGTTTTGAATCTGAGCCAGTAATAAAATGGATAAATAGTATCAAAGAAGAGGGTATTGATATACCTGTACATATTGGAATTGCTGGACCAGCTAAACTACAAACATTAATTAAATATTCAGTAGAATGTGGTGTTGGGGCTTCTATAAAGGTATTACAAAAAAGAGCAAAAGATATCACAAAACTTCTCAAGCCATATAAACCAGATACTGTTCTCAAAGAGCTAGCTTTGTATAAAAATGAAAATCCAAGTTTTAATATTGAGCAAGTTCACTTTTTTCCTTTGGGAGGAATTAAGCAAGTTACTGAATATGTTAAGGAAGGCTCTTAAAAGAGTTCAGACAACATACATCTTGCAGACCCACCGCCATATTTTTCTATAGTTGGAAGATCCGAATGAATTATATTTTTATAAAATCCATTGAGGGTTTTTAATTGATTTTTATTTAGAGCATTAAAAGCTCTTGAGGACATTATTAGATATAGATTTCCATCTTTATCTTTTGCCTCTAGTGCATTACCGCAAAAATCTAAAATTTGCTCTCTAGTAATCTCCATAACCTCATGGTACTTACTGACTCTTTCCTTAATTAAGTTTCGGTATTCTGGCTTGATTACTTCAAAACATATGCCGATTACATTTGTACCAATAAACATAAAAACATCAGTATGGTATATGGGTCCGCCTTTATGACTTTCTGTTTCAACTATAACTAGATCATATGAATTTTCTTGACACCATGATTCAAGCAAGTCCTTATTAGTTCTTGGAGATAAGCCAGAATATATAACTTTATTAACTCTATCAAACACCATACTACTCGTGCCTTCTAGAAACATATTTTTATCCTCAAAAGAGGAGTAATCTTTGGTAAGACTATAGGATTTAAGAAGCTCAGAAATGATTTCAGGAGTTTTTTCAGTCCTTCTATTTGGAGCTAGCATACTAAAAATTTGCATGCTTTTATCACTGAATGTTGTAAACCAATTTGGAAATATATGATCAGGACAATGGTTACTTCCTTCAAATGAAGAAATTTGAATACCATGACTTTCAATTTTTGCTTTTAAGTCATTAAATTCTTTAATTGCTTTGATTGTAGTTATCTTTATATCTTCACTTTCACTCTCATCTTGATAGTGATTTGATTCAGTTGTCTGTATATTTTTATAAAAAATTGCAGGCTTGATCATTAAAATATTATTTGTAGATTGGCTACTCATAGAATTTTTACCTAGAGGTTATTCAACATTGAGCATAGAATACACCTATGAAAGAGACATTACAAAAAGATTATTTTGAAAAAGAATCACTATATGGTGCATCAAATTATTCTCCTTTACCTGTAGTTTTAGAGAAAGGTGAGGGTGCTTATTTGTGGGATATTGATGGAAATAAATATTTGGATATGATGTCGGCTTATTCTGCAGTAAGTCATGGACACTCTCATCCAAAATTAGTACGTACATTGCATGAACAAGCTCAAAAGCTTGCTATATCATCAAGAGCATTCTACACACAACCTTTTGCTGGCTATCTTGAAAAGCTCTCCAAACTTTCAGGTTTTGAAGCTATTTTGCCAATGAATACCGGAGCAGAGGCTGTTGAAACAGCAATTAAGGCCGCAAGAAGATGGGGATACTTCACAAAAGGTATTGAAAATGACAAAGCTGAAATAATTGTTGCTGATGGAAATTTTCATGGAAGAACGTCAACTATTGTTGGTTTTTCTTCGGATAAAGAATATAAAAAAGGTTTTGGTCCTTTTAGTGATGGTTTTGTTACTGCTGATTATTGTGGTGATTGTTCTTGTAGTAATGAATGCTCAAAATCAATAACATCTATCAAAAACTCAATAACGAAAAATACCTGCGCTATTATTGTTGAACCTATTCAAGGTGAGGGCGGAATTATAATTCCTAGAGAAGGTTGGTTAAGACAATTAAGGAATTTATGTTCTGAAAATAATATCCTAATGATTTTAGATGAAATTCAGTCAGGCCTTGGGAGGACTGGTAAATTATTTGCATATGAGCATGAAGAGATTGTTCCTGATGGGCTTATTTTAGGCAAAGCACTTGGCGGAGGTTTAATACCAGTCTCAGCATTTTTGAGTTCAAGAGAAGTAATGGACCACTTTAATCCTGGTTCTCATGGGTCTACATTTGGTGGAAATCCACTTGCAGCTGCGGTTGCGAGTAAAGCACTCGATCTTTTATTTGAAGACAAACTTATAGAGAATAGTCATGAACTAGGCATGCATTTTTTGAATTCACTCAAGGCACTTGATTTTAAATTCATAAAAGAAGTTAGGGGTAAGGGCCTGTGGATTGGACTAGAGCTTAATAATTCACCAATACCAGCAAAGGATATTTGTAAATTACTTATGAAAGAGGGAATGCTTTGCAAAGAGACCCATGAGACAGTTATTAGATTTGCCCCGCCTTTGATGATCAAAAAATCAGAAATTGACTGGGCATTAGAAAAAATTCAAAAAGTTTTTGCTTCGCTGTAATTTAATTTAATATATGAGCATGAAGTATCCATTTAATGTAGAGAAAAAAGAATTAAAAAATTATTTATTTGAGCTTAAAGAGGTTTGTATTATTGAGCATGAAGATAATTGGTTTAAAGAGAAATCTCATACAAAACTTTACCCAAATGTTAATGAAGCAAAATTAAAAGTTGCAAAGCCTCATTACTGGATAATTAATGCAATTGAAAAATATGAAGATGATAATTGTGAAGATAAAGAGTTAGCATTAATAGAGCTGGGACAGTTAGTTTTCAAGTCAAATTACTATTCTCAGAAATTAACCTCAGATACAGAAAATGAAGATGCTAAAAAAGATCTTGTTTTGTGTCTTAGGTGTCTCGATATCTCAGATGATTTAATAGCAAAACAACTTGTTTCAATGAGCACACCAAAATATGCTCGTTTCAATATGTCAGAAGGTGACGCACTCGCTCTTATTGGTTTATGGGATTAAGTTCTTATGCCAACTCATTTTGAATTATCAGTATGGAAAGAGATAGATAAGATTCCATATGGTGAAACTAGATCTTATAAAGAAATAGCTGTAAATCTTGGAAAGCCTAATGCCTCAAGAGCTGTTGCAAATGCATGTGGCAAAAACCCAAAACCGATAACAAGACCATGTCATAGAGTTATTTGTTCAAATGGCAATATAGGAGGTTACAGCGCCCCTGGGGGCGCTGAAGAAAAGTTAAAATTATTAAAAAAAGAGGGCGCTATTTAGAACTATTAAGGTAGGTATCTACTTTATAATATAAGAAACCGTAGTGATCTGATTTCATTCTGTTCCTTTTTGTAAAGTTCAAAATTTCATTTAAAGTATTAAATATCGCTGCCTTAGAAACTTCATCATATGGAGCCTCTGCAAAACCCTCTATTAGTAAATCAATGTATGTTGATTGTAAGTTTCTTTTAAAGGTATCTGGCGTTTCTCCAGAGATAAATATTGCTGAATTTAGATCTTGTAAAACCTCATTGGGCAAATACTGATTCCCATAAAGAGAACTGTTAATTAATCTTTTCATTACAGTTGGATGAAGAATATTCCTTAAAATATTTTTTTGACTTGCAAGAACGAGCTGATGGAAGTCAGGATCATTATTTCTTGATCTTTCCCTTGTGCCTCTTTCATATACTAAATTTGAAAGAATAGACTCATCGTAATTCATAGCTCCATTAGCAAAAACTTTTTCAGCTAAAAGTGACATTGCTTGTTTTTGTTTCTCATATGGAACTGGATTTAATATCGTTTGATCAGTTTGACTGCTAGATATTTTATTAATATAAACACCACCAATCTGATGGGCTACTGTTTCCAAAAATCTACCTTTAGTTCTAAAAAATCTGAAAAAAGCATCAGTGTAGTTATTAAAACTTTCTTCATCAGAAAATATTTCAGGTAGCTCAAGTATTTTATTATCTATAGTATTTATTAGATCTGCAGCATAAGTTATAGGATCGTTGCTCATGTCATATCTTTTAGTTCTTGGATCTATGTTATATCCAGGCCTAGACATTGCTTCCTCATCAGTACCAAAGGTTAGCTGAGGTTCAATTGATCTGAGTAATA
Organism: uncultured Gammaproteobacteria bacterium; assembly: GCA_964469915.1. GTDB lineage: Bacteria > Pseudomonadota > Gammaproteobacteria > Magnimaribacterales > D2472 > SCGC-AAA076-P13. The sequence continues at coordinate 5,099 of CAYXZT010000026.1, read as the reverse complement.
ATGATTGTCTTTCATCATCAGTCATATTTGGCGTGTAGCCAAATTTTATAGCCCATTTATCATACACCCCTGGAACAGTAGAAAAGAATATTCCTTGTTCTTTACCTTCTGGAGCAATATTAATTGGATCATAGTCCATAACAGAGCTCATAATAGTATTACCAGTAAGGTCTTTATTATGTATTTCATCCGGACTATATAAATAACTTCCTCTAAAATTATGTCTCAATCCAAGCGTATGACCAACTTCATGAAGAGTTAGATTGGTTATATATTGCATTAACGGATCATTATCTTTTGTATATCCGTATAGCTTCCTATAGTTATATCCAAGCTTTACTGCTAATAGCTTATTTACAACGTCAGCTGATATGATTTCACCAGTTAATGGATTAGTAACACTTGGTCCAACACCAAGAAGACCCCCATCAGGTTCTGAAGACCACCTAACTACATTATAGTCATAATCTGCAGCATCCCATTTGGCATCTTTCGGTTGTATTTTAGCAACAATAGCATTCTTAAATCCCGCTTCTGCAAAAGCTATATTCCAATTTTCTATACCGGCTACGACGGCAGGTATTATTTCTTCTGGAGTTGTGTTTTCAACCCAATATACAATTGGTTCAACTGGTTCTGAAAATTCAGCATCTGGATCTTTCTTTTCAAGTCTCCATTTATTAATTAAAGCAAAATTAGGGTAATTCTCATAAGATGTTAAATCTGTTGACTTATTAACAAAGTACCCAACTCTGTGATCATTAATTCTTGGCTCATATTTTTCATCAGGCATTTCAATAAAAATATGCCTTGCTGTAATTGATAGATATCTAGGATCAGTTACTGCTGAAACTGAAAAAGCATCAGAGTTGGGCATTTTATTTGAATACCCAAAAGTAACCTCAACCGCAGTATTTGTTTTGTTATTAAAAACTTTATTAATAAATGTTTTTTTAGGATCTGGTCTCCCATAATCTACAGATATAAATTCTCTGTATTCTGAAGGGATATAACTAATAGCTTCAATTTTTTCAGACATAAAAAATTTATTAACATTAATAAGAACAGAGTCATCTGATTGCGCTACTGGAGAAAATGAATCTATAAAGGCTTCAGTAATATTTGTGATAGATGATCTTGCAATATTATTATTTTCATCGCCATTTATATAGTTTGTATTAATTTGATATAGGCCAATATTATCCTTCTTAAACTTCCTAAATTCTAAAACTTTACCATCTGATGGTAGTCCACCCATAAGGGTGCTTCCTTGAGGTGCATTCATAATATATGCAAAATATAAAAACCTTTTATCAAAATCTTCTTTGTCTATTTTTAAGAAATACATGCTCTTATCTTCATCTGTATAAACTTTAAGATATCCCTCGATAAGAACTAATTCCTCATCTTCAATAAACTCTTCAACAGATTGCATGTCTTCTTTTTGACATTTTTTCTTGTCTTTCATGCTTTTTGCTTTCATGAGACATTTTTTTAAACTCGATCCATTATCATCCCCACCTTCTTCTGAATCTTCACCAACTTCGGATTCAATACTTTCAGGCATATCTTCTTCTTGTGCTGATATATTCGCTGAAAAAGCTATTAATGCATATCCAAATACAATGATTGAAAACATTTTTAAAATTGATTTTTTATTTTTCATATTTTTACCCAAAATTTTTTTATTAATTCTATCCTAGAAGACTGGATACTGATAGTATGTACGAATGAAAAAATCATATGCGCTTATTACTGGAGCTTCATCAGGTATTGGGTCCGAAATAGCAACAACTCTAGCTAAAAAAGGTTTCAATATAATTCTTACGGCAAGAAGAGAAGAGAGGTTAATTGCTCTTTCTAAAGAGCTTCAAGATAATCATGGAGTACATGTTGACTATGTAACTGGTGATCTTGCTTCCCCTCAGACACCTCAAGAAATTTATAATTTTTGTAAAGAAAAAAACTATGAAGTTGAAATACTAGTAAATAATGCAGGCTATGGACTGCCCAAACAATTTCATGAAACCTCCATGGAGGATGAAGAAAAAAATATAAGAGTATTAAGTACATCTGTAATAGCACTGTCAAAAATATTTATACCTGATATGTTGGAAAAAAAATCTGGCAAAATAATGATTATTTCATCAGTCGCATCATTCGCACCCCCATCAACTATTCAGGTTTTATACGGACCTCTTAAAACTTTCATGAATAGGTTTAGTGATGCACTAAATGTCAATTATAAGCATAAAGGCATTTCATCAACCGCTGTTTGTCCAGGATATGTGGTTACAGAATTCCACACATCTAGTGGTGTTCAGGATGCTATGGATAAAGTCCCTTCATTTATGAAACTAAATGCTAAAGATGTAGCCAAGGAAGCTGTAGATGCAACACTAAGTTCTAAGTCTTATTGCATCCCAGGAAAAAGATATAGAACTATAGTTTTCTTGATGAAATATGCGCCATACTTAATGAAACTTCTATCAAATACTCTTTCTGGCGGAAGATACGCTAAAAAATAGACTTAGCTAAGTACAGAGTCTGAAACAAAAGCATTTGATTCTCTTTCAGCTCCAAAACTTGAGTTTGGTCCATGGCCTGGTATAAATTTTACGTCACTACCTAACGGCCATAGTTTATTTTTAATTGAATCAATTAAATCTTGATGATTACCACCTGGAAGGTCTGTTCTTCCGATTGATCCTTGAAATAAAACATCTCCAACTAGTGCAATTTTTGTATTTTTTTCATAAAAAATAACATGACCAGGTGTATGCCCAGGACAAAAGTAGACTTCTAAAAGCATATTGCCGACAGAAACTATATCTCCTTCTTTTAACCACAAATCTGGTGTGCAGTTTCTTGATTGCATTCCAAACATTCGACCTTGATCCTGCAGACTATCCAAAAGAAATTTATCTTCAACAGAAGGCCCTTCAATTTTTATGTTAAGAATCTCTGATAATTCAGAAGCTCCACCAGCATGATCTATATGACCATGAGTAAGTAGAATTTTTTCTGGTAACAAGTTGTTTTCTTTAGCTTTGCTTAAAAGAACTTCAATATCTCCACCTGGATCAACAAAAGCACACTTACTAGTCTCCTTACAAAATATGATTGATGAGTTTTGCTCAAAAGGAGTTACAGGAACGACTATAGTATTCTTCAGGGACATTTTTTTAATTATTTATCTTTAAAAATTTTAATTCTATCGATAGAGTTATCATCTATTCGCATTATTTCAAATTTATATCCTTCTATTTGTACGCATAAATTAGATTGTGGAATTTGGTCTAAATATTCAGTAATCAAGCCATTTATTGTTTTTGAATTTTCTTCAGGAATAGTCCAGTTTAAAAAATTATTGAGATCTCTAATTTTTGAATTTCCGTCAATAATAACAGATCCATCTTTAAGCTTTGTAAATTCCTTTTCTAGCTCAACTCTATCATTACCAAATTTTCCGGCAATTTCTTTAAAGATGTCTTCAATAGTTATTAATCCTTGTATTTCTCCATATTCATCAACTACTAGTGCCATGCTCTTACCATTTAACTGAAATTCTCTTAATTGCTTCATTAATGCAGTTGATTGAGAGACAAAGTAAGTTGTCCTTAGAATACTTTCAACATTTTTGCTCACTTCAAGCGCATCAAGGAATGCGTGAGAATCTTTTAGATGAAGGGTGCCCACCTCATTATCTATCTCGTCTTTAAATACCGGAAGTCTTGTATATTCAGTAGATTCGATTATTTTTTTATTTGATTCATAGCTATTATTTAAATCTAAACCAATAATCTCTGCAGTGGGGGTCATTATATCTTCGACCACAAGCTCCTCCATCCCCAAGATTGAGGACAACATGCCTCTATATTGCTTAGGAATTAAGTCTCCAGATTCGTCTAATAAAGTTTTTAGCTCTTGTGTATTAAGATTATCATTATCATTTGCATCTTTTGCATTTAGTTTGAATAGTTTCAAAATACCTGAACTTAATAGATTTGTAATTGCTATTAAGGGCTTAAAAATAAATAGTAACAACTTCAAAAGTAGAGATGACCTTATTGCAAAGCTCTCGGGTTTTATTGCTGCCATTGTTTTTGGCGTTATTTCAGAAAAGATCAATATAACAAGAGTAAGCAGAATAGATCCTAATAGAACATTTCCGCCAAAAAAATTAATCATTATTATAGTCACTATTGCTGACGCAAGAATGTTTGCAAAATTATTACCAATTAAAATAGTTGATAATAATAAATCAGGTTTTTGTAGCAGTTTAAGAGCTCTTTTTGCTCCCCTATGTGGCTTTTTAGAGAGATTTTTTAATTTAATTTTATTAGCAGCCATCATTCCAGTTTCTGATCCAGAAAAGAATCCACTAAGAATCAAGAGACCTGAAAGTACTCCAAATAAGAGATATATAGAATATTCGTCTTGCATTTATTAATTATAAATCAAATATGAGTTTGCGATATAGGCAAATAAGACAGCCCACATAGAAATGAATAATCCTCTTATTGCATATTTAATTGGAAAACTAAAAAATTTAATTCCTATTAAGGTAATAAGATAAATAAGTAATGCAACTAATGTAAATGAAGTCTTTATTGCAAGATTAGTTGTAAAAACTGATTGGATTGCAAAACCTGATAACAATGCAAAACTTAAAAATATTAATCCAATACCTAAAATTTTAGAAACAAGTTTATAGTTTTTTTCAATTGAGTATGACTCTGCATTAGAAAATTCTCCCATTTTAATTTTTCTAACATTTCTTTCGAGAATAAGTATTTCATAATAAGCTATGAAAAGTACAAGCAAACTTAGTCCTGTAATTAAAAAATGCACAGTTGGCATTAAAGATATAACTTTATATGAGCCTAAATACATAGCGATGTAAGATAGTGATGAAATTATAGATGCAATAATTAATGAATTTGGGTGCCTATAAGCTACTCTAATTATAAAATAAAGGACTATAGATATAGTAACTTGGGTAATAAAGCTCATAAAAAGTGATGTAAATTAAATTTTGTATTATTAATACTATCAATATTATCAAGGTTAACCTAAAATACACATCTTTTTTAACA
>CAYXZT010000025.1:0-14348 GCA_964469915.1 uncultured Gammaproteobacteria bacterium | reverse complement strand
TTTTTAGCCCTATGATTAAAGATATTCTTAAAAAATTAAAAGATAAAAAAGATCTTCAGTCTGAAGAAATGCAACATGCTGTCGAAAGTATTATGACAGGAGGGGTTGGAGATAAAGATATTGAAATCTTTCTCATTGCTCTCAATGAAAAGGGTATTAAAGAGCAAGAAGTAACTGCGGCCGCGTCAGTAATGAGGGCTAAATCTCTTAAATTTGATATAGGCGATGGTACACATATAGATACATGTGGAACTGGTGGAACTGGCTTACATACTTTTAATTGTTCTACAGCATCATCCTTTGTTGCTGCTGCAGGCGGAGCCTCAATAACAAAACACGGCAACAAGGCCATCTCAAGCAAATCAGGCAGTGCAGATTTTTTAACAGCTGCAGGCGCAGATATCACACATGATAGAGAAAAACTTTTACACATATTCGATCAAGTTGGATTTGTATTTTTATTTGCTCCTCTTCATCATGAATCCATGAAATACGTAATGTCAGCAAGACAGCGTATTGGTCAGAAAACAATATTTAATTTATTGGGACCTCACACCAACCCTTGCGGAGCAAAAAGACAAGTTATTGGTGTCTACGATAAGAATTTACTTAAAACATTTTCAACAGTAGCAAAAAATTTAGATATGGAACATGTTCTTGTTGTTCATGGAGATGATGGATTAGATGAGATTAGTATCAGCGGGCCAACTCAGATATCTGAATTGAAAAATTATAAGATCGAGAATTACTCAATATCACCAAAAGATTTTGGCTTATCAACCTCTGGGCTTGAGGAGATTACAGCACAATCCCCAGAAGATAGCTTGCGACTTGTCAGGGAAGCATTTTCAGGAGAGCAATCTGCAGTTCAAGATATGATTGCCCTTAATGCAGGGGCAGGACTTTATATTGCAAGAAAAGTAGACTCAATCGCAGATGGAGTAGAATTGGCATTTACATTAATGAATAACGGCAAGGCCTCTGATAAGTTAGCTGGATATGTGAGGGTTTCAAATCTCTAATGACTATCCTTAACGACATAGTCGAAAATACCAGAGAAAAGCTAATTCAAAAAAAAGAGTCTCTACCTCTCAATGACATCAAGATAAAAATTGGTGAATTAAATCTCTCTAAAGGAGCTTTTAAAGAAAGCTTAGCTAACAAAGACCAGGCCATCATTGCAGAAATTAAAAAAGCTTCACCTAGTGCGGGAATCATTGCTGAAGATTTTGATCCTATCAAAAAGGCAAAAGAATACGAAGCTTTTGGAGCCTCTGCATTATCTATCCTTACTGAAGAAGATTTCTTTCAGGGGCACAATCAATTTTTGATAGACGTAAAAGCTATAACCAAACTGCCAATTATTAGAAAAGATTTTATGGTCGACGAATATCAAATATACGAAGCTAAACTTATTGGTGCTGATTGTATACTTCTAATTGCTAGTGTTCTTTCTGATGAAGAGATGTCTCACTTTGTGAATGTGGCTGAAGAACTAGAACTAGATTACTTAATAGAGGTTCATGATGAGGAAGAGCTAAAAAGAGTTGAGCACTTTAGCAATGCAATGATTGGTGTTAATAATAGAAATCTTAAAACCTTTGAGGTAGATCTAAATAATTCAATCAATCTCAAAAAGAGATTTAAGGGCAATAATATTTTTATTGCTGAGTCAGGGATTAAAAACCAAGACGATATAGATTTTCTTAAACAAGAAGATATCCATGTTTTTTTGATTGGTGAGAGCCTAATGAAAGGGGCTTTTAGTTGAAGTTAAGAGATTGGCAAGAAAATGCATTCCCTTTATGGTGGGAAAGAAAAAGAGGCATCATAAAGGTTGTAACAGGTGGCGGAAAGACAGTCTTTGCTATCCACTGCCTAACTAAATATTTAGAAGAAAACAAAAGCAATTCAATTTTAATTGTTGTTCCATCTATAGCCCTATTAGATCAATGGTATGAAAGCTTATCTTTAAGTTTTAGCTCAAAAGAAATAGCTCTAAATGGTGGTGGAGAGCAAATCGAAGACCTTGCAAAAATCTGTATTACAACAATAGATTCACTTAAGAATATCATAAGTAAAGTTGACCCTAAAAACACACTTCTCATAGTTGATGAGTGCCACAAAATAGGGACTGAAAAAAGGGGAGAAATGCTAACAAATAGCTGGCATGCAACTTTAGGATTATCAGCTACCCCAGAAAGAGATTACGACGATAATTTTTATATCATAATTAAAAAAATTCTTGGAGATATTATTTTTGATTATGATTATATAGATGCCAGAGAAGACGAGGTAATAGTAAACTTCAAACTTCTTTATGCCTACGCTGAAATGACAAAGGAAGAAGAGGATAAATATAAAAAGTTTACGAAAAGTATACAAAGAAGAGCTGCAACTATTGGCGGCAACAATATGAATGACTATCCGTTAAAGATGCTTATTTTTAACAGAGCTAGAATGGTAAAAAATTCAAAAAATAGAATACCTTTTGGGGTAGAGCTGTTACAAAAGCACAAAAGAGAGAGCTGGATAGTTTTTACTGAAAACAAAAAACAGGCCAAAGAATTTAACAAAATTATTAATACCAAGGGTTATAAATCAGCTATCTATAATACTGATCTTGATAATGCGGAGCGAGAAGAGAACTTAAATAATTTTAAGAGCGGAAATCTTAATGTATTGGTGAGCTGCACGGCATTAGATGAGGGCTTTGATATGCCCGAGGCTGATGGTGCAATGATTCTTAGCGCCTCCTCATCAAAGAGGCAAAGAATTCAAAGAATGGGAAGAGTACTGCGAATAACTGCAAATAAAGAAAATGCATTAATAGTAACTGTTTACAGTTCAAATACTGAGTACGTAAAACTAAAAGAAGAATCCAATAGATATCAATTAGAAAATGTACCTATTAGATGGCAGCGCATGAAATAGTTAAAACGAATATCTAAAATTGGTTGAAAAAGAGTGGTTTGATTTTTTTGAAATATCCGGTGGATCATTGTCCAAGGCAGTCGAAACCTGAATTTCAACTAAGATTTTTTCTGATATTGGTATATTTAAAGACATTAATGCGGAAACTTTATAATCAGAACCAAAATCTTGAAGTGATGGTTGATAAAAAAGTGAGGCTGACAAAAAGTTACTGTTAGCTAACTCTGCTCTCTTATATAAATATAAATTTACTCTATCTGTTTCTTTATTTATTCCTTGAAGACTTTCTTCATTTTCATGCAATAGGCTTAGCCCGATTTTGGACTCCTTGCTGATATCAAACCTCGCTCCAAAACCAATCAAATCGCGTTTTTTATATGATTGAAATGGGTTTTTACTGCTTTGAACATATAGTTCAAAATCATATTTTTTGTCAGATTTAAATAGTAATCTGCTATGAAAGAACGATGATTTGTCCTCTAATACATCATCCTTTGTTCTTTCAGAGTGGCTTACTGTGATCAAGGACTCAATATTTTCAGTATTTTTTGTGAAAGCTAAATTTAATTTGAAGTCATCCCTGTCTTCATTTCCTCTTGAGCCATTAAGCGATAATCCAGCTGACTTAAATTCACCAACTTCACCAGAATGCCTTAAATTTTCTATATTAACTATTGGCTGTGAAAGTACTAATGATGAAAATGTAATGCTCATCAGAATATAGATGTTCTTCATTGTTTTTCTTAGATATGCGTACTTGTTGATGTCATGACTTTAGCTGTATATTTCATGATTTTTTTTGCAGGTATTTTTAATTCTTCTCCACCATTATCAACAGCTTGTTGAGCATGAATATCTTCATCTTCTCTCATGGTTTTTAGAATTTCAATTGTCTCAATATCTTTTGGAGATATTTTTTCGAGATGTTTATCAATATGAGCCACCACTTGTTTTTCTGTTTCTTCCACAAAGCCTAAGCTCACCTTTTCACCAAATGATCCAAATAGTGCACCTATGCTAAAAGATCCTGCATACCACAATGGATTTAATAAAGACCCTCTGCCTCCAAGATCATCTAAACGTTTTTTACACCAAACAAGATGATCTGTCTCCTCCTCCCCAGCCTCAATAAGGTGGTCTCTAACTTTGGGATCTTTGCACACTAATGCCTGACCTCTATATAGGGCCTGTGCTGCTACTTCGCCAGCAAGATTTACTCTCATCATTTGAATGGAAAGCTTCTTCTCTTTTTGCGTTAGTTCCTCAGTATTTTTACCAGAAGGAAATGGTCTATTAGTGCCTGATTTTTTATTTGATAAAGTTTTTAGTGCAATATCAAACTCATTAACTATGTTATTTAGAATGCTCATTTAATTCCTTTAAAGCCTATATCTTTTCTGCAAAAAGCACCTTCGAAATCTACTTTTTGAACTAAATTATAAGCTTTAGACTGTGCTTCCTTCAAATCATTGCCTAGCGCAGTAGCACAAAAAACTCTACCGCCTGCTGTAACAATTTTTTCATTTACTAATTTGGTTCCTGCATGAAATAACTTAACATCCTCATTAGTATCTTCAATAATTCGAACTTCTTTATTAGAAATATATTTTTCTGGGTAGCCTTCTGATGCAATCACAACACCACATGAGTGCTGCTCTTCCCATTCAACATTAACTAAATCTAATTCCTCATTAATTGCAGCCAAACATAATTCAACTAGGCTTGACTTAAGCCTTAGAAGTATTGGTTGGGTCTCTGGATCACCAAATCTACAATTAAATTCTAATACTTTGAGCTCACCATCTTTAATCATAAGACCTGCATACAAAAACCCAAGGTATGGGGACCCATCTGAAATGAGGCCTTGCATTGTTGGCTCCATAACTTCTTTAATAATTTTTTTATGGATTTCATCATCAATTATTGGAGCTGGAGAGTAGGCACCCATACCTCCAGTATTCAACCCAACATCTCCTTCACCAACAGCTTTATGATCTTGGCTGGTGGCCAATGGAACTAACTTATCTTTGCTTACAACAGCAATAAAACTTGCCTCTTCGCCTTCCAGGAATTCTTCGATAACAACGCTACTGCCTGCATCACCAAAAGCTTTATCTTTGAATATATTTGCCAATGCAGCCAGGGCCTCTTCCTTATCTTTGCAAATAATGACGCCTTTGCCAGCAGCGAGGCCATCGGCTTTAATTACAGTAGGGTAGGAAATAGTATCTAAATAATTTAAAGACTCATCGTAAGATTTAAATGAAGCATAGGCAGCAGTCGGTATTCCATATTTAACAAAGAAATCTTTAGAAAAGGTCTTTGAGCCTTCTAGTTGTGAAGCTTTCTGAGATGGCCCAAAGGTATTTATTCCCTTGCTCTGTAAGTAGTCTGACATTCCATCAACAAGTGGTTGCTCGGGTCCGATGATTACTAATGCCACATTTTCTTTTTTACAAAAATCTGCAACTTTTACAAAATTATTAGTATCGATTGCTAGATTTGTAATTTTTGGTTCAAGAGCTGTTCCTGCATTTCCAGGGGCTACAAAAACCCTAACAACAGAATCGTCTTGAGAACACTTCCATGCTAATGCATGCTCTCTTCCTCCAGATCCAATTACTAAAACCTGCATTAGTGTCTAAAATGTCTTATGCCTGTGTAAACCATAGCAATATTATTTTCATCTGCAGCTGCAATAACCTCTTCGTCTCTAATAGAACCGCCCGGCTGAATAATTGCAGCTATTCCAGAAGAAGCTGCTTTATCAATACCATCTCTAAAAGGAAAAAATGCATCAGATGCCATAACAGCACCCTTGACCTCTAAACCTTCTTCTTTTGCTTTTAGATTTGCAATATCTGCGCTAATTACTCGACTCATTTGTCCCGCACCAATACCAATGGTTTGTCTATTTCTTACGTAGACTATCGCATTACTTTTAACAAATTTAGCAACTCTCCAAGCAAACATTAAATCATCAATTTCTTTCGGAGTAGGTTGTCTCTTAGTAACACACTTTAAATCTTCTCTTTGAATTAAATGCGTATCGTCACCTTGCAGAAGAATGCCACCAGATACTTTTTTGATAACACCCGGATATGGGTTATCTTGTTTTAAATCAACTTTTAAAACTCTTACATTTTTCTTTTTAGCAAACTCTAATATAGCTCCATCTTCGAAGTCAGTTGCTAGGATAACTTCTACAAATTGTCGACTATTGATCTCTTTTGCTGTCTTAGTATCTAACATTCTGTTTAGAGCAATAATTCCTCCGAAAGCAGATGTAGGGTCTGTTTTAAATGCTAAGTCATATGCATCATATATATTTTCAGACTCCGCAACTCCACAGGGGTTTGCATGCTTAACAATTACACAAGCAGGGTCATCGAACGCTCTTACACATTCCCATGCTGCATCGGCGTCTACAATATTATTATAAGAAAGCTCTTTGCCCTGAAGAATTTCTGCATTAGCTATGTTCTTATTTTTAAGACCAGAAAAAGTTAATAAATTTGCAGCTTGATGAGGATTTTCTCCATATCTTAAAGAAGTAGTTTTATCAAAACTATAACTAGGAAGAATCACATTGGTGTCTCCTTTTAAATACTCAGATATAGAATGGTTATAATCCGCCATAAGACTAAAGACCTTTTGAGATAATTCTTTTCTAAATTCGTATGAAATACCATCCGCATTTTTCCATTCTTGAATTAGTCGCGAATAATCATCTGGATTAGAAACAACAGCAACATCTTTAAAGTTTTTAGCTGCAGATCGAATCATTGTTGGTCCGCCGATATCTATTTTTTCGATAGCTTCTTCAAATGAGCAGCCTTCAGCAATAGTTTCCTTAAATGGATAAAGATTGACGATTACTAAATCAATTGGCTCATAACCTCTTTCTGCAAGAATATCCAAATCCTGATCTCTTCTTGCAAGAATGCCTGCATGTATTTTTGGATGAAGTGTTTTTACTCTTCCATCCATCATTTCTTCAAAGCCTGTAAAATCAGAAACCTCAACTACTTCAGAGGTAATCTCTTTTATTGCCTTGAAAGTACCTCCTGTTGAAAGAATTTTTACTTTTTGGGTTACTAAAAATGAAACTAACTCATTCAATTGAGATTTATCTGAAAGGCTTATAAGTGCTGTTTTTGGTTTTATCGCATTCATTATTTTATATCGTATTTTTTAAGCTTAGTTCTAAGTGTTGTTCTATTGATTCCTAAAATTCTTGAAGCTTTGGATTGGTTATTATTTGAAAATTTCATTACCGAAGATAGAAGTGGCGGTTCAATTTCATTAAGTACTAACTGATATACATCAATTGGAACATTCTTTTGATCTAATTGCTTGAAGTACCTCTTCATTGCCTTTCTTACCTCTTCTTTAAGAGGACTTTTAGAATAGCTATCAAAAGATTTTTTTTTATTTCCCAAAATTTATTAGTAATTAGAAAGAATATTCAGTTTACAGTTGTTTAAAAATTGCTCAATAGGTTTTTAAAGATTTATTAGTGTTTTTCTTTCATCGCCAAAATAAAGTTCAGTGACTTCATTATTTTTTACAAGTATTTTGGTTAAAGAAGTGTAGTCAGGATAAAAACATAATAATTTATCATTGTTAGTAAATTCAGCTATTAATGCATTTATGACCATAAAGTGACTAAAAATTATTGTATTTTTCTCTCTCTCCATAATCTTTCTGATAAGTTTCAAGCGCCATGAATTTACTTCTTCGGGCAAACTACATAATTTCATATTTACAATGTTTGATAGCCATTCTTTTTTGTCTTTGGGCTCTACATTAGTTGAAGGAATCTCAGTAAATGCATTATCAATCTTTAAATTTTTATTATATTTTTTAATTAAAGGGGTCGCTGTCATCACGGCTCTAGATTTTGGGCTAGAGATGAAATCATATCCATCAAGTTGATCTAGATCTTTAATGGTTGTGAGTTTGCTGGCTTGACTGATGCCTCTTTCGCTTAAACCTGGGTCTGGATCATCACCCCAAGCAGCGGAAGCTTCTCCATGCCTTATTAATATTATGCTTATCTCTGACATTTATGAGGAACCTATAGCTATAATACTAAAGTGAGAATTCATAGAATATATTGTAAATCAGTATCAGGAAAAGATAGTACTTTTGATTTAGATCAATCCCAGTCAAGGCATTTATCAAAAGTCTTGAGATTAAAAATTGATGATAAAGTCGAAGTTTTTGATGGTCATGGTGCGGTTGCCATTTGTAAAATTTTGGTAATAAATAGATCCGATATAGTCTTAGAAAGAATAGGTGATTTAAAAGTATCTAATCCTGTCCACCCTAAAATAATATCCATACTTCCAGTTATCAAAAAAGATAATTTACATTTTATGGCACAAAAACTGACCGAGGTTGGAGTTTCCGAATTTATTTTTTATAAACCCCAACTTATTGATCAAAGTATTGCAAAAAAAGATTTGGATAAAACTCTTATCAAAATTAATGAAGTTGTAGTTAATGCCTGCAAGCAATGTGGCTCCAATGTTGTTCCAAATATTAACTTTTTTGAAGAATTAGATCAGGCAATTACTCTAATGCAGGATTCAAGGTATGGAATATACGCCTTTGATATAGATGGTAAAAATATTTTTGATTTAAATGAAATTGATGTTCAAAATGATATTGCTATTATTACCGGGCCTGAATCTGGTTTTTCGAAAAAAGAAATTAAAAGTTTAAGAGATAAAGGTATTCAAATAAGATTATTAAAAAATAATATATTAAGAGCAGAAACAGCTCCTATTGTTATATCATCTTTGCTACAAAATCATTTTGGAAAGATTTAGGAATGAGTAAAAAATTATTATTTATAACTGATTCATTAAAAAGTTTAAAACCAGAAAAAGATACATCAATTTTCATGATGGAAGAATCTATTGCTCTGAACTATAAAGTTTATCAATGTGAAATGCATGATCTTTATGTAATGGATGGAATAGTGCTGGCTGATTCAAGAAACATCATTGCTATAGGATCAAATAAAGTCGAGAGCATTAAAAAAGAAGTTATAAAAGTAGCTGATTTTAATTTTACTTTTATGAGAAAAGATCCGCCCGTAGATAAAGATTATATTAATGCTCTTCATTTGTTAGGTTTAGCAGAAACTCAAGGAGCAACTGTATTTAACAAACCAAACTCTATTAAAGAATTTAATGAAAAAATATTTGCTATACATTTTAAGAATCACATTCCTGAGACTCTAGTAACCTGCAACATTAAAAAAATTATTGAGTTCCAGCTCAAGCATGACACTATAGTTGTGAAGCCTCTTGATGGTATGGGAGGCGACTCTATTTACAAGATGGATAACTTTGAAGATGACAATTTAGATATCTTGCTAGATATGACTGACAACGAGCATACACAGATTATCGTACAAGAATTTCTTGAAGATATTTATAAGGGTGATTTTAGAATCCTAATTATAAATGGAAAACCTTTTCCAAAAACCTTGGCTAGAATTCCTCAGGGAGAAAGTTTTAAAGGGAATCTTGCGGCAGGAGGAATTGGTGTTGTAAAAGATATAACAGAAGTTCAGCAGAAAACGGCTGAGGAAATTGGTAAGTATTTAATAACAAAAGGCATTAATTTTGCTGGTATAGATATGATTGGGAAATATTTAACTGAAATAAATATAACTAGTCCTACTTGCGCGAGAGAAATTTTTAAACAATCAGGAATGAACCCAATAAAAGAATATTTAGAGACGTTATGACCTCAATTTTGCTCAAACAAAAAATCAGCAAGAGATCTTTAACGCTCAACAAGTCCTTTATTCTATCGCTGGCATTTCATAGTTTTTTGATATTGGGAATAACGTTTACGACTTTTTATCAGATTCCGGTTTTAAAGGAGTCTCCAATTATTAATGTAAAACTCGCAAACTCCTCAGAAGATATTTTTGGTAATGAAAATTTTAATCAAGACTTATTAAATACTGACAGTAAAGGGCGCGGTGAGAAACAAATAAAATCAAATACTAATTCTTACCAGCCACATAAAATCAAAAAACTTGAAGCTAACTCAGTGGTCAGTAATGAGGAGGCTGTGTACCTGAATTTATGGCAAAGAAACATCGAATCTATTGGTGATAAAATTATTGCTAAAGAGAATGGGTCTTTTAATGAAAGCAGGGTACAAATTATGGCTACGATAGACTCATTTGGAAATTTAATAAAATCAGAAATTCTTATTTCCTCAGGGATAAATTCTGTAGATCAGTTGGCTTTAAATATACTCAATGAGGCAGCACCCTTTGCTCCCTTCGACCCTAAGATGGTTGATGAGTACAGCGTTCTTGAAATTGTTAGGGACTGGAACTTTTCTTCCAATTAATATGCAGATCGTATCCTTTGATTTTGGAACTAAGAAAATAGGCATAGCTGTGGGACAAACAGAAACAAAAACTTCCTCACCACTAGAAGTTATTTTTAATAAAAATAATGCTATTAATTGGGACTCAATAGAATCCATCATCAGTGAATGGAAGCCCGATCTCTTGTTAGTAGGAAAGCCACTTAATATGGATGGTTCAGATAGTGATATCATGGAAAAAGTAGATATCTTTTTTAAAAAATTAGAAAAGATAACAAGAGTTCCATGTGAATATGTTGATGAAAGATTAACTAGTTTTGAGGCCAGACAAAATATATCTGAGCTCAAAACAGATCTTGTTGATGCACATGCAGCTAAGATTTTAATAGATCATTGGTTTAATAAATAAATATGTCTATACCCTCAAGCTTTATTGATCGACTGTTAACCTCTGTCAATATAATAGATATTATAGGAAGACGATTGCAGCTTGAAAGAAGAGGCGGTGGCTATTGGGCTAAATGTCCATTCCATGGCTCTGGCGAGGAAAGAACAGGCTCTTTTAAGGTGTATGAAGATTCTGGAACTTATCACTGTTTTGGGTGCAAAGAGTCTGGTAATGCTATTCATTTTTTAAGAAAACATGATGGGCTAGATTTTATGGAGGCTATTGAGCTCTTAGCTTCATCTGTAGGAATGGAAGTTCCTCAGCAAGAAAAACCTGTAGATGTTTCAGATGCTTTAAACATAAACTCTAGAGCTGTTGAGATATTTATAGATCAATTAAAGTCTCCATCAGGTCAGGCAACCATAGAGTATCTCAAGGCTAGAGGTATTAATGGAGAGACTGCTAAATTTTTTGAATTAGGCTATGCAGTTGATAGGAATCCATCTCTCTATTCTGTCCTATCTCCTAACTATGACAGATCAGATCTTGAAGATTCAGGATTATTTGGATCAAATGATAATGGAGAAATGTATGACAGATTTAGAGACAGACTTATGTTTCCAATTAGAAACATAAAGGGTGAGCATATTGCTTTTGGCGGAAGACTTTTAGTAGATAAAAAGGACCAAGCTAAATATTTGAACTCTCCAGAAACAAAAACATATAAGAAAAAATATGAGTTATATGGACTTTATGAAGCTAGATTAATAGAAAAGAGGCCTCAATCATTATTTTTGGTAGAGGGTTATATGGATGTTATTGGCTTGCATCAGCACGGCATAAAAAATTCTGTAGCCTCATCTGGAACAGCTTTTACACAAGAGCAGCTTAGAAAGATTCTAAGTTATACAAATATTATTTACATAGTCTTTGATGGCGATGAAGCTGGGCAAAAGGCCTCTTGGCGAGCTGTTGAAAATGCACTTCCTTTGCTTAGAGAGGACATCAGAATGAGTTTTATTTTTCTAAAGCCCGGTGATGACCCTGATAGTTACATTAAAGATAATGGTAAAGAAGCATTTTTAAAGTTAGCCAAAGAAGCAACATCCTTTTCTGACTATTTTTTACAATCTATTAAAGATCATGATGACCTATCGACTATTGAAGGAAGATCAATGGTTGCTCAATTTGCCAAGCCTTTAGTAAACAAAATATCTAATCCAACTTTAAAAGAAGCATATACAAGTGAAATTAGTAACATATGTGATTTAGATTTTGGAAAACTTCTTTTAAATGAGGACAGATTCCAGCCAAATAAATCTTTACAGAAAGAGGAAGTTAAAAAAACGTCAAATACAGTTATTAGGAAATCTGTGCTTGGAGTTTTTGTTGCTCTCATACAGTACCCTAAGTTAGCAGGTGATAGAGTATTCGATTTAATAAGAAAAGACTCAAGATTTTTATTTTTAAATGATATTAGAAATTTTTATAAAGATAATCCAGATGCAGTCCCATCAGTACTTTTTGAGCAAATAGAGAATGAAAAAATAAAAAATCTATTTGGTGAGGCGCTCGTATCTGAGATTAAATTTTCGGTTGATGATGCAAAAGCTATGATTGAGGATTGTATTGATCTCATATCAAAAACTGAAAAAGATAGAGAGGAAATCTTAAAAGAAAAGTATAATATGCAAGAAATATCATCTGCAGAAAAAAGGGAATTACAACAACATATTCTCAGAAAGGCTTCCATGACAGAAGAAGATCAGATTTTATTGAAAAATTTAAGCTCTAAATAGATTGAATTTATAGAATTAATCACTACATAGAGTAAACATATTTGGAGTAACAGAATTCGTGGATAAATTAAGTAAAAAAGGTTCAAAAATAGCTGAGCTCATTGAGAAGGGAAGAGAGCAAGGATATTTAACGTATGCCGATGTGAATGATCATCTTCCAGAAGATATTTCTGATCCAGATCAGGTTGATGAAATTATTGGAATGATCAATGATTTAGGTCTTCAAGTTCATGAAACAGCTCCAGATGCTGATGACTTATTATTAGCAAATTCAGAAGAATCTGATGATATTGCCTTAGAGCAAGCTGCAGAAGCATTGGCAGCTGTAGAGAATGAAACTGGAAGAACAACTGATCCTGTAAGAATGTACATGCGTGAGATGGGAACCGTAGATCTATTGACTCGTGAGGGTGAAATAGAAATTGCTAAAAGAATTGAAGAGGGTATGAGAGATCTTCTCGCTGCTAGTGTTGTGTATCCAAAAACTGTTGAGTTTGTTATTGATTACCATCAGATGGTAAAAGATGGCGAAAAGAAAATTAATGATTTCTTGACTGGTTTCCTAGAAGAAATGGAAGAGGTACCATCTGCTGGTCCTGGAAGTCAGAGGGCCAAAGAAGAGGCGGCTGCCGCAGAAGAGTCTGATGATGACACTCCATCAGGTCCAGATATGGCAGAAGTTCAAAGAAGGATGACTAACCTAAAACGTCAATACAATAAAACATTAAAAGTTATTGAATCCAAGGGACGTCATTCTAAAGAAGCAAACGCAGAATTTAAAAAAGTTGGAGAGATTTTTCAGTTCCTAAAGTTTAGCCCAAGAATGTTTGATGATATTGCATCTATTGCTAGAGAAGGTCTAGCAATGATCAGAGCTAAAGAAAAGTTTATACAAGAGCAGCTGGTTAGAAATGCTCGTATGCCAAGAAAAGACTTCTTAGCCATGTATGTAGACAACCTCACAAAGGTAAGATGGGTTGACTCTTTAATGAAAGAGAAAAAATATAAAAAGGATCTCTTGGAAAAAGTTAAACAGGATGTGGTAATAGCGCAGAAAGACATTATTGATCTTGAAAACAGAGTTGGATTGAGTGTAAAAGAGATAAAAGAAATTAATAGAAGTATGTCTATGGGTGAAACCAAAATGAGACGTGCTAAAAAAGATATGGTTGAAGCCAATCTTAGACTTGTCATTTCTATAGCCAAAAAATATACAAATAGAGGTCTTCAGTTCCTAGATCTTATCCAGGAAGGAAATATTGGTCTGATGAAGGCAGTAGATAAATTCGAGTATAGAAGAGGTTACAAATTCTCTACTTATGCAACATGGTGGATTAGACAGGCTATTACTAGATCTATTGCTGATCAAGCTAGAACAATTAGAATTCCGGTTCATATGATTGAAACAATTAACAAGCTAAATAGGGTTTCTCGTCAGATGATGCAAGACATGGGAAGAGAACCAACTCCAGAAGAGCTCAGTAAAGAACTTGACATGCCTGAAGATAAAGTAAGAAAAGTTCTAAAAATTGCTAAGGAGCCTATTTCAACAGAAACTCCAATAGGTGATGACGAAGATTCGAGCTTAGGTGATTTTATTGAAGACACCGTTATAGAATCTCCGCTTCAAAATGCAACTGAGGACAGCCTGCACTTTGCAACTGATGACGTTTTAGGATCTTTAACCGCAAGAGAGGCGAAAGTCTTAAGAATGAGGTTTGGTATAGGAATGAATACTGACCATACTTTAGAAGAGGTTGGAAAACAGTTTGATGTTACTAGAGAAAGAATAAGACAAATAGAGGCCAAGGCTTTAAGAAAACTTAGACACCCTAGCAGATCAAGTCATTTAAAAAGCTTTT
>CAYXZT010000024.1:0-14445 GCA_964469915.1 uncultured Gammaproteobacteria bacterium | reverse complement strand
ATATTTGCACTAAAAAGTGATAATAAAAAGAAACCTGTGAAAAGGTACTTAGTTTGAGTAAACATCGAATAAATCCCCATAAAGTTGTTATGGAATTTATTATCTACTTTTGAATGTAATAAAACAAGAAATTTATATAAATTGGCAGGACAATTTTGAAGAAATACCTAGATTGAGATGGTTAGCTTGTCCATATAAGGTTCAAGTGCTTGAGGTAATGTTATTTGGTCAGAACCATCATATTTATTTTCTAAAATAGCTATTAAAGTTCTACCTACTGCAAGCGCAGAACCATTAATTGTATGAGCAAAATTCTTACCTTTGTCAGATTTAATTTTAATATTAGCTCTTCTAGCTTGGAAATCACTAAAATTAGAGCATGATGATATTTCCCTGTATTTATTTTGACTAGGCATCCACACTTCAATATCGAAAGTTTTACATGAAGAAAATCCAATATCACCAGTACAAAGCTCGATCACTTGATAAGGTAATTCTAAAGCCTGGAGAATCTCCTCTGCATTAGATAACAAGCCATCAAGAGCTTCCATTGAATCTTCGGCATCAATAACTTGAACAAGTTCTATTTTTTCAAACTGATGTTGTCTAATTAGGCCCTTTGTATCTCTTCCATAACTCCCAGCCTCTGATCTAAAACATGGCGTATGTGAAGTTAACTTTAAAGGTAATGAACTTTTTTCAATTAAGGTATCTCTATGAATATTTGTTAACGGCACTTCGGCTGTTGGAATTAGATAAAGGTTTTCAGTAGTTTTAAATAAATCTTCTTCAAATTTAGGCAATTGGCCAGTTCCAGTTAATGACTCTTTATTTGCCATGAAAGGCACATAATATTCCTCATATCCATTCTTAATTGCAGTATCAAGCATAAAACTTATTAGAGCTCTTTGTAACTTTGCAATATCTCCTTTTAGAACAGAAAATCTTGAACCAGATAGCTTTGCAGCAAGTTCTGTATCAATTTTTGATGTTATATCTAAATGATCTACGGTATTTGTTGAGAGGTTATCTCCATACTTTTTAACAACAACATTATCATCTTCATTCAAACCAATAGGCGTTGAGTCATGTGGAACATTTGGAATATCGAGCAAGAAAATATTTATTTTCTCAAGAATAGCCTGCAAAGTTGAATCTTTTTCCTTCAAATCATTGTTGATTTGATCGATTTTAATTTTAAGTTTATTTGTGTCTTCACCCTGGGATTTAAGTTTTCCAAATTCATTAGAGAGATTTTTTCTTTCAGACTGCAAAGACTCAACATCAACTTGTAAAATTTTTCTTTCTTTTTCAAGCTTGATAAAAGTATCTTTATCTAGCTCATAACCCCTACTCGCTAAAGCTGATTGAACAGTATCAATTTCGTCCCTTAAGTTTTTAATATTTATCATTTATCTCGAAAAAAGTGTACCTATATATGTAGCAAGGATACATAAAAATATTGTGGTGATTATATATGATGTTGCTAGTAAAGTATTTGTATTGATTAATGCAACTGTTTGCTGAGTAAAAGCAGACATGGTTGTAAATGAGCCTAAAAATCCAATGATAAAGAAATAATACGAGGAATCTTTTATTGGAATTGAGTTGCCAAGATATAGTCCTATCAAAAAACAGCCTAATATATTTATTGAGATAGTACCTAAAGGAAGCATGGTTGGAGCCAATTTAGCAACACATTCATTTATTACATACCTAGATATAGCACCAAGCGATCCACCTAAACCGATTAATAAAAAATTCATTTAACTGATAACCTCAAAATTTATTAAATTTTGGAGGCCTAGATTATCTTTAAATTTTATGACAAAGTTTTTTGAATCAATTAGCTCAATATAAAGTTCATTCTCAGAACTTTTTAAAGTTAATGATTTGTTTTCGATCAATATAATATCTTTGGAGCGAATGCCTTTTGTTAAAAAATCTAAAGTTTTAACATCAATGTCTTTAAGAAAAATTGTTTTGGTTTCATCAAAATCATAATCATAAATTTCTACATAATCTTTATTAATTTTATATCTTTCTTTAAATGGGCTCTCAACATTTATAGTTATTAGTTCGTTTGATCTTCTGATATTGCCATATGAATTTTCAACTTTATTCGTCTTAAAATTCAAAGTTTTTTGATTAAAGTTTAAGTCTTTTAAAATTAAATCATTCAAAGTGTTCACAAGCTCATTTGAGTTGATACCAAAAGATAATAGTAAAACTAATGTTAAGATGAGATGGCGCATTAATCTCTTTTTGGTACTAGTACTTCTCTAGATCCATTTGAGCTCATTTCAGAGACAAGACCAGCCTCTTCCATAGTCTCTATCAGTCGGGCTGCTCTGTTGTAACCAATTCTTAATTTTCTTTGAACTGCTGAAATAGATGCCCTTCTTGACTCAAGCACAAAATTAACTGCCTCATCATATAAATCATCAGCATCTTCAGAAGAGCTAGAAGTTTCTGAGCCTGACCAGCCTGGAATAGGTCCAGTTTCTTGTGCTGAAGAAACTATGTCATCTAAATAATCAGGTTCTGCTCTTGATTTCCAATCATTAACTACCCTATGGACTTCATCATCACCAACAAAAGCACCATGAACTCGAATAGGAACTCCAACTCCTGGAGGAAGATAAAGCATATCCCCATATCCTAAGAGCTGCTCAGCACCACCTTGATCAAGAATTGTTCTTGAGTCTATTTTTGTAGATACTTGAAAACCTATCCTTGTTGGAATATTGGCTTTAATTAATCCTGTGATGACATCAACTGAAGGCCTTTGTGTGGCTAATATAAGATGTATTCCAGCTGCTCTAGCTTTTTGAGCTATCCTAGCTATTAAATGCTCAACCTTTTTCCCAACAAGCATCATCATGTCAGCAAACTCATCAACTACTACAACAATAGATGGAAGGGTTTCTAAATACTCTTCATCCTCTGGACGCAGTGGATTTATTATCTGTTTGCCATTAGCAGCAGCATCCTCAATTTTCTTGTTAAAGCCTGCTAAATTTCTAACGCCCATCATAGACATTAACTTGTACCTTCTATCCATTTCTACAACACACCACCTTAGACCATTGGATGCATCAGTCATATCTGTAATTACTGGTGTTAATAAGTGAGGAATGCCGTCGTAAACAGAAAGCTCTAACATTTTGGGATCAATAAGAATCAGGCGCACATCTTTTGGATCAGATTTAAATAATAGGCTTAACAACATTGCATTAACCCCTACCGATTTACCAGAGCCTGTTGTTCCAGCAACTAGTAAATGAGGCATTTTTGCAAGATCAACCACAACTGGGTTTCCTGAAATATCATGTCCTAAAGCAAGTGTAAGATTTGAAGGAGAACTTTTAAAAGCTTGAGAAGATAAAATTTCAGTAAGTCTTACCATCTTCCTATTTGTATTTGGTATTTCAATACCTACATATGATTTACCCTCAATAACCTCGACAACCCTCACACTGCTTACAGATAATGATCTTGCTATATCTTGAGCTATACCAGTGATTTTACTTGCCTTAGTACCCGGCGCAGGTTGAATTTCAAATCTAGTAACTACAGGGCCAGGAAGAACAGACTCAACACTAGCTTCGATTCCAAACTCCTGAAGTTTTGTTTCAAGAAGGTCTGCTATTTGTTTAAGCTCTTCTTCTGATAATGACGATCCATCATCAAGTGCCCTATCAAGAAGCTCAGTGCTCGGCATGACTGCCTTAGAATCAGATTCTTTATTGGGTGTGCTATCTATTTCTTTTAATTTTGTTTCCGTTGTATTTGGAAGGTCAGGTTGCTTTGTTTCTGAAGAGATAACTTTAGTAGAAAAATCAGATACTTTCTCTGATTTTGTTGACTGATGCTTTTTTTGTTTTATCGCAACTTTTTTCTCTAATCTTTTTTCATTAATAGAATTTTTTTGTTCTTTTAATTTAGCTCGTATGTAAGAACTTGCATTTATAAGTTTAGTAAAAAGTAGTTCGGAATAACTTTTAGTAAAATAAAAAATATTTATGATTCTTAAACCCAGTGAATCAATAATATTTAACCATGAAAAATTAAAAGCTAAAGAAGAGGCTGGAATTATAAATATAATTAAAAAAATTAAGCTTCCTATAAAACCAAGTCCATTTGATAAGGTTACAAAGGTTGACTTGCCTAAATTCCCTCCACTGTCATTACCAAAATAATATTCCATTACAGAACAAAAACTTACAAGCAGAATTACTGAACTTATAAACCTAACTGAAATCTTTATTTTGGAATTATAGGGATCCTTGAAAAATAAAATTTGTAATGCCCAGACCGAACCAATTAGTAAAACTAAATAGGAGCCGACACCAAGAATTGTTATTAAAAAATCTGCTATTTTTGCACCTAGCGGCCCACATAAATTTTGAACCAATGTATTAGAATTAACGTTAAAAAACCCAGAATCACTTGGGTTGTAGGAAACTAATGCAATAAATATGTATAAAGAAAGAGCTATTAAAAAGAAGCTCAAAAAATTAAGAAGAGTATTTTTTACATATATTGGAATCATAATTATTTTTTATAAAAATTTAAGTTCAATCAAACACATATTAAGTAATATTCAATTATAATCTACACCATAACTAATAATCACAATAACATGACTAATAATCACAATAAATTAATAATTCTTGGTTCTGGACCTGCTGGTTATTCAGCTAGTATTTATGCTGCTCGAGCTGGCCTAAACCCTATTATTATTGCTGGTTCTCAAGAAGGTGGTCAATTAACAACCACAACTGATGTTGAAAACTGGCCAGGAGATAGTGATGGGTTGCAAGGACCAGAACTGATGGATCGAATGAAAAAACATTCTCAACAGTTTGATGTTGAGATTATAAATGATCATATTAATCAGGTGGACTTATCATCTAAACCTTTTACTTTAGAAGGAACAAATTCTTATACCTGTGATTCACTAATTATTTCAACTGGTGCTAGTGCTATGTATCTAGGACTCCCTTCTGAAAAAGAATTTTTAGGAAAAGGTGTTTCTGCTTGTGCAACATGTGATGGTTTTTTCTATAAGGACCAAGAAGTTGTTGTTGTTGGCGGAGGAAATACTGCCGTTGAAGAAGCTTTGTACTTATCAAGAATTTGTTCAAAAGTTCATCTTATCCATAGAAGAGATGAGTTGCGAGCTGAAAAAATTCTCCAAGACAGGTTATTTGAACAAGAAAAAAATGGAAATGTGAATATCCTATGGAATTCACAATTAAAAGAGATTCTTGGAGACAAGATGGGTGTTAACGGAGTTCTGATTGAACAAAATGGAAGTGAAGTTAACATTCCAGTTATGGGTGTTTTTATTGCTATAGGACATAAACCAAATACTGATATATTCAATGGTCAATTAGATATGGATCATGGATATATACAAATTAAATCAGGTACAAATGGCTCAGCAACATCAACATCTGTTGATGGTGTATTTGCTGCTGGCGATGTTTCAGATCAGATATATAGACAAGCTGTTACGTCTGCAGGTTTTGGATGTATGGCAGCATTGGATGCAGAAAAATTTTTATCAGAGTAATTTAATGAAATATAAAGCTTATCTTGTTGAACAAAACGAAGACCTTTTTATAGGTTCTATAAAAGAGCTAGATGCTCCCAAAGTTGAAGAAAATCATCTATTAATAAAAGTTAACTATTCTTCACTAAACTATAAGGATGCATTGGCTGCAACAGGCGTAAAAGGAGTTGCTAATTCATATCCATTCGTCCCTGGAATAGATGTTTGTGGAACTGTTATTGAAAGCAATGATACTAGATTTTCTATTGGTGATAATGTTGTTGCTACAGGCTATAAAATTGGCATGGCTGTTCATGGCGGCTTTGGTGAAATTGTTCATTTGCCTGCTGACTGGGTGCTTCACCTTCCATCAAGCCTAGATATGTTTGATGCAATGAGCATTGGAACTGCTGGCATTACAGCAGCTGCCTGTGTAAAAAAAATAATTGATGCAGGTATATCTGAAGATCTTCCTATATTAGTCTCTGGATCAACTGGAGGAGTTGGTTCTGTAGCAGTG
Organism: uncultured Gammaproteobacteria bacterium; assembly: GCA_964469915.1. Classification (GTDB taxonomy): domain Bacteria; phylum Pseudomonadota; class Gammaproteobacteria; order Magnimaribacterales; family D2472; genus SCGC-AAA076-P13. Next base: position 8,365 of record CAYXZT010000024.1, on the reverse strand, counting down.
AATATCTTATCTAAAATTGGATATGAGGTTCATGCAATTACAGGAAAATTAGAGGAAGAAAAAACATTAATAAAAATGGGTGCTTCTAAAGTTATTCAAAGATCTGAGTATATGGAAGAGCCAATAAAAGCTCTTGATAAGAGTTTGTATGGTGGAGCTGTTGATACTGTCGGTGGAGATATGTTAGCTAAAATGATATCTATGATTGCTAACGAAGGAGCAATTTCTTGCTGTGGAAATGTAGGCGGCATGAAATTTACCTCATCAGTTTTCCCGTTTATATTAAGAGGTGTATCATTAATAGGTATAGATTCTGCTGAATCACCAATAGAATTTAAGAAAACATTATGGGATTTATTATCTTCAGATTGGAGATTAGATCTTAAGTCACAAACTAAAGAAATAGGACTTGAATCTGTTGAACAAGAAGTTAGCAAAATACTTCAAGTGCAACAGGTTGGAAGAATAGTAATTAAACACGGAGCTTAAAATGAATAAAGACGAATTCGAAAAATATTATGAATCTGCAGAAGCAAATGAAGATAGCAAATCTGATACTAAGGTAATACTTTTTTTAGTAATTGTTGTTGTTATTGCAATGACTTATTGGGTTGCTGCGCAATAATAGTTTTACTGAGGTCCCATTCTCATAGCAGAATCAAGCCTTATAGTTTCTCCATTTAAATAAGTATTACTAATAATATGTTCGGCAAGCTGAGCATATTCATTTACATCACCAAATCTATGAGGGAACTGTGTGCTTTCTAACAAAGTTTCTTTATTTTCATCTTTTGCTAATTGCATTAATGGGGTATCAAATATCCCAGGTGCGATAGTACATACTCTAATATTATGTCGTGCAAGGTCTCTTGCAGCTGTTAATGTTAGTCCTATAACTCCTGCTTTAGATGCACTATAAGCAGATTGACCAATTTGACCCTCATAGCCAGCGATTGATGCAGTGTTAATAATAACTCCCTTCTCACCCTTGCTATCTGGCTCGTTTTTATCAATTAATTCAGCGCCAAGCCTCATAACATTAAAAGTACCAACTAAATTTAAATCTATAATAAATTTAAAAATATCTAAAGGATGTGGCCCCTTCCTTCCTAAAATTCTTGCTCCGTAACCAGTTCCTGCACAATTAACAACAAAATTAAGTTTCCCAAAAGTATCTTTAATACCATTAATAGCATTTTGAACTGACTCTTCTTCCATTACATTTGTATTAAAATAACAAACATTTTCTGCGCCCAGTAAATTAACTACTTCTTGAGCTTTGTCATCATTTATATCAAGAATAGCAACCTTAGCCCCTTTAGAAACTAAGTATTCTACCGTCCCTCTTCCAAGTCCAGACGCCCCACCAGTTACAAGCGCTACATTGTTTTTACAGTCCATTATTTCTCCTATTAATTTTAATTAATTATATCTATTAATTAGATTTCATAAAACTATTTCTTATTGGCACAAAAATTGCATTAGTACTAGTGAATATAAATTATTTTTTTATAAAAGGAGTAAAAAATGAAAAAATTATTATTATTGAGCCTAATATCTCTTCCAACTTTTGCTAGTGTAAGTGCAAATGTTAGTTTTGCATCTGACTACATATGGAGAGGCATGACTCAGTCAGATGGCCCTGCTATATCAGGTGGGTTTGATTTTGAAGATGAGAGTGGTTTTTATGCAGGTATCTGGGGATCAAATGTTAATTTTAACGATGGCACAGGTAGTGAGTTAGATTACTATTTTGGTTATGGATTTGAATTAGGTTCTCTGGGTGTGGATTTGGGTTATGTTGCTTTTGATTATCCAAAAAATACAACTGGCTTAGACTTTGAAGAAGTTGTAGTTGGTTTAAGTTTAGGAGATGTAGGTTTGACCTTTGCCCTAGGTCAAGATGGTGCGCCAGATTATACAGAAGTATCCTATTCACTCGGTGCTCTTGGTTTCTCATATGGTGAATATGATGATTATGGCGATAATATTGCAATTTCATATGGATTCACATGCGGCAATTATGATTGCGGTTTTGCATATACTGATTTTGAAGATGGCGGCTATGGTGCAGATGAGCATGCAGTAGTCTTCTCAGTATCAGCTAGTCTTTAATTTCTAATTACCCCCTAATATGAAATTAATAACATCAATCATTAAGCCATTCAAGCTTCAAGAAGTTAGAGAAGCATTAGTGGCAGCTGGCATTGAAGGTCTAACAATAACTGAAGTAAAAGGTTATGGAAGACAAAAAGGACATACAGAAATGTACAGAGGATCTGAATATTCTGTAGATACGTTACCAAAAATTAAACTTGAAATTCTTGTTGAAGACGAGAATGTTGAACTTGTTAAAGAAACAATAGTTAAAACAGCTCAAACAGGAAAAATTGGTGATGGCAAATTATTTATAACAACTGTCGATGATATCGTCAGAATCAGAACTGGTGAAACTGGTTCTGAGGCAATATAAGGAGTAAAAAATGGAAATTGCATTTGCATTAGATACATTTTATGCCGTTATGGCAGGAGCACTAGTTATGTTTATGGCAGCTGGTTTTACCATGCTTGAAGCAGGATTAGTTCAAAAAAAGGACGTATCAGAAATCGTAACAAAAAATATTGGTCTATATTCTATAGCCTGTATTATGTACCTGGTTTGTGGTTTTATGGTTATGTACCCTGGTGATGCGACTATTATAAGTGGCGTTTTACCAAAGTTTAGTACAGCTTCACTTGCCTTATCTACAAGCCTACCAAATGAAGAAATTGGAATTCCTTATGGAATGGAATACTCTCAACAAGCGGACTTCTTCTTCCAAGTTGTTTTTGTTGCTACAGCAATGTCTATAGTATCAGGAGCTGTTGCTGGCAGAATGAAACTAGTACCATTTTTCTTATTTGCAGTTGTTCTAACTGGAGTTATTTACCCAATACAAGGATACTGGAATTGGGGTGAAGGCTTCTTAAACGCTATGGGTTATTCAGATTATGCTGGCTCAGGAACAGTTCACCTTTGTGGTGCAGCGGCAGCCCTAGCAGTTGCTCTGGTTCTTGGTGCAAGAAAAGGCAAATATGCTGAAGATGGAACCTCATTACCAATGCCGGGATCAAATATTCCTATGGCAGCACTTGGTGTATGGATTCTATGGTTAGGCTGGTTTGGCTTTAATGGTGGTTCAGAGCTAGCTGTTGCTAGTGAAGGAAGTGCTATAGCTGTTAGCCAAGTATTCTTAAATACAAATATGGCAGCATCTGGTGGTGTTGTTGCGGCTATCCTTGTAAGTTTAATCTTAACTGGAAAAATGGATGTAACAATGGCAATGAATGGAGCAATTGCTGGCCTTGTCGCTATTACAGCAAACCCATTAGATCCATCTGCTGGATCAGCAGTTTTAATTGGTGCTGCAGGTGGCTTCCTTGTATATTTCTCAATCCTATTCTTTGATAAAAAATTAAAGATAGATGATCCTGTTGGGGCAATATCTGCTCACGGAATAGTAGGAATATTAGGCGTCATGGTTGTGCCATTATCTAGTGATGCATCATTTATAACGCAGTTTATTGGAGTTATATCAATTGCTGGATTCACATTTATAGCTAGTCTAGTAACTATATTAGTTATAAATAAATTCATCCCAATTAGAGCATCTGATGAAGAACAATATGAAGGTTTAGATAAATCTGAGATAGGAGTTGAAGCTTATCCAGAATTCTAATTTTTTAATATAAATAAGGTACCCCCCCTAATAACCTTATTTATGTTCCCCTGAAGGAGTTGTTACCCAAATAACAACTCCTTTTCTTTTTGCACTACTTTTAAACATATCCACCTTTTTTTTATGGCATACAAATTGCATGAAATATAAACAAATAATATATTTTTGGGAGATATTATGTTTAAAAAATTCTTAACCTTGATTAGCTTTCTATTTGTTCCTTCGATTTATGCAGCAGAAATAAATAGTGGTGATACATCATGGATTCTTACATCTACTGCTTTGGTTTTATTTATGACCTTGCCAGGGTTGGCTCTTTTTTATGGGGGATTAGTTAGATCTAAAAATGTACTTTCGGTACTAATGCAATGTTTTGCAATAGCATGCTTAATTTCGGTTTGTTGGGTTGTTTATGGTTATAGTCTTGCCTTTAAAGGAGATGGACTTTTTATAGGTAACTTAAGTGCTGCATTTCTTAATGGAGTTTCTAGGGACTCACTTGTTGGCGGCGTCCCAGAAACGGTATTTATTACATTCCAAATGACATTTGCAATAATTACACCTGCCTTAGTTGTAGGAGCTTTTGCAGAAAGGATGAAATTTGGGGCAATGTGTTTGTTTTCTGTTGTTTGGTTTACATTGGTATATCTTCCAGCCTGTCATATGGTTTGGGGTGGTGGGTATCTAGCAAATAAAGGTGTTATAGATTTTGCTGGAGGTCTTGTGGTTCATGCAACATGTGGGATTGGAGCTTTGGTAATTGCTCTTTATTTAGGGCAAAGAAATGGATTTATGAAAACACCAATGCCTCCACATAACCGGACTATGGTCATGATAGGTGCTTCAATGCTGTGGGTTGGATGGTTTGGTTTTAACGGCGGTAGTGCACTTGCTGCCGATGGATCTGCTGGAATGGCTATGCTAGTAACTCATATAAGTGCAGCAGTTGGCGCCCTCTCCTGGATGACTATCGAATGGGTTAAATCAGGAAAATCTACAATCATTGGAATTGCTACTGGAATGGTTGCTGGTTTAGCAACAATTACACCAGCATCTGGTACGGTTGGTCCTGCTGGAGCACTACTAATTGGTTTGATGGCTGGAGTGATTTGTTTTTATGCAACACAGGCTGTTAAGTCTTACTTTAAAATTGATGATTCTCTTGATGTATTCCCAGTGCATGGAGTTGGTGGAATGCTTGGCATCATAATGTTATGTTTTGTTGGAAGTCCTGAGGGTTTTCTTGGTTCAGGATCATCAGGCATATCTGAAGATGGTGTTTTTGGTCAGTTAATGGTTCAACTTGAAGGAATTTTCATTATTTGTTTATGGACAGCTATTGCAACCTTAATAACACTGAAACTAATTTCTTTTGTAACTGAATTAAGAGTCTCTTTAGAAGATGAAGAAGTTGGACTGGATATGAGTGAGCATAATGAACAAGGTTATAGTTTATAGTTAGAATTACTGTATTGTTTTAATAGAAATGGCTGCATAGCATCTTCTATGAAATGTAGCCTTTCTTTAAGATAAGACATAGCGACTTCTATTTCATCTTCTGTAAATTCTGAAGAATTTAATGGAAGGCCCTGGATAACACAAGCTGCTTCATTTGTTGCATGGCATTTATATAGTGAGTTAATTCTATCAGTAATTAATTTTGCTGAAGATTCATAACAATCTTCATTAAATTCAAGAACTTCACCAATAGATAGATGGACATCGCCTTTTTGACCAGTAATCCCATCAGAAATACTTTGTAAATCTTCCCTAGGCTCTTTATTGTAATGCGTATTCAAGGATGTTAAATAGAGCTCTTTTGCTTTAAGAATATCGTTTGGATCTTTCTCATAAGATATGGAAACAGGAACTACAGATAGAGAATTTAAAAATTCACTTATCCTTGTTTTACGATTTGATAAATGTATCATTTTTAAAACAGATGGGTCCGTAAAATCAATACCATCTTTTGATCTACCCTGCTTCTGAGCAATCCAAATAGATTCATTTTTTTCTTTTAAAGACATAGCAATAAACTCAGAGGCTAAAAACAAGCTCTTATAAATATCTTTTTTTGATTTATCGCTTCTATCGATAATAAAGCTTCTATTTAATCTCATTAAATCAGATGCCCATTTTTCACTCAGCAGATTATTACCTACTGCATTATTAGTGGTATTAAAGCCGTTTTGGTGCAATGTTAAATTTAATAATGCAGAATCTAAAGTTATATCTCTGTGATTAGATATAAATAAATAAGATTTGTCTTTGTTAAGATTTTCAATGCCCGAAACTGAGAAATTATTTATCGTCGTCTCTACAATATTATTAACAATACCTTCAAATATGTCTTGATACTCTCTTATAGTGCATATTTTTCTTACCCGCATCCATAATATCCAAGAAAGAATAGCTCTTGAAAAAGGTAATTTATTTATTAAGGGGTAAGATTTGGTATCAATAATGGTATTAATAATATCTTCATCAAAAGCCAGATTTCTTAAAGTGCTATTAACCTCGTGATCTTGATATGGTCTTATAGAATCAAATTTATTCAAAATAATATTTAATATGATTTTCTGATTATTCATTTTACATCAATAATGTATACAATGAGTCCTGATGAAAACATATCTAAATTATTCAGGGTTGGCTGTTCTAGCTCATAGAGGCGGATCGATTGAGTCTTTTGAAAATACACTTGCGTCTTTTGCTTACGCGCAATCCATAGGATGTAAGTATATAGAAACTGATGTTCAAGTTTCATCTGATGGAGTGCCATATATCTTTCATGATGAATCCTTAAAAAGAATCTGTGGAATTGATAATATTTTTAGCTCAATTTCTTCTGAAGAGATTGATAGGTTAAGAATATTTGATGATCACCCTATTCCTAAACTAGATACTGCGCTTAAACAATTTCCAGATTTATTTTTTCAAATTGACCTCAAAACTGATTTAGTGGCAATACCCGCTCTTGAAATTATTAAAAAAAATAATGCAGAGAATAGAGTTTGTATTGCTAGCTTTAATAGCAATCGACTTAAGCAAGTATCAGAAAATTATCCTGCTATGTGTCTCTCCATGGGTCCAAAAGAAGTTGCTAAATTGCTTTTAGCGAGTTTTGGTCTATATAAGGGATATATACCAGGTGACTGTCTTCAAGTTCCAATTTATTCTCATGGCATAAAAGTTGTAACTAAAAGATTTATTAAGTTTGTTCAAAGTAAAAATCTTAAAATAATGGTTTGGACTATTAATGATGAAAAAACTTTAAAAAAACTTATAGACTTGGGTGTTGATGGAATTATTACAGATAAACCAAAACTATTAACTGATCTTATTGAAACTAATTCTTAATAAAGAACTTTAATAATAACCTTTTAGCAACTACATACATCGGTATGATGAAAGAAGTAGTAATTAATAGCTCGACTGGAGTTGATAAATCCATCAAACTTCTAATGAATGGAGCAACAATAAATCCTGTGAAAGCTCCCAAGATGCTATAAAAAATAATTGATTCTTTACTAAATAATTTCATGTGTTGATTATAATGGACAATCTAATCAAAGTTATCGATACAGATCATCTTCTTCCTTAACTATAAGATTGATGGCATCATTTTTTGAATAGTTATCTCTGTTAAATCCTTTAATGATGACTACTGGTTGAGCATCATTACCTTGCCCCATTAAAAGTCCAGCAGCAGCTGATAATTCATCTGCAATTGCTATCTCTGTGCTCTTTAGAGTATTTCCGTATATGTCTTGCTCGCCTTTAAGATCAATAAGGCTTTGAATATTAGAGCTTGCTAAAGCAAAGTTCGTGACACCTGATCGATATGGCCGAGTCATTGAGTCAGTAATAATTATAGAAATAGATCTATTTATAAGCTTCTCTATATCAAGCTGGAGTTTCTTTGCACTTTTTGAAGGATTCTCAGGTAGCAGTAAAACAATATCATCTTTTTGATCAATATTAGATCTATCTATTCCGGCGTTAATATTAATTAATCCAAGCTTATGTTCTACCAAAATTATATTCTTATCAGTACTTATAATTTTTGATGACTCATCTAAAATAATCTGAATAAATCCCGGATCTCTTTGAAGCTCTTTGCCCAAATCAATAGCTTTTTTAGTTGGAACAATATCTTTTATATTTTTATATCTATTCTCAGATTTCGAAATAATTTTTTGCGCAACAACAATCACATCACCATTTTCAATTTCAATTCTATTTAATTGCAAAGATTCAGCTATTAATAAAGATAAATTATCTGAAGGTTTGACTAAAGGAAAATCTTTTAATGCTATTAACTTTAAATGATCCATGATTGTTTGTTCTGTAATTTGAGTTAGTACAATAACATATATAAACAATATAAATCCTATTGTATACTTCAGAATTATGACAATATTAGATCAAAAACTACTAGACATTCTTATATGCCCTCTCTCAAAGGGATCACTAGAGTATGATAAAGAAGCTAATGAGTTAATCTCAAAAGATGCTGGCTTAGCCTACCCTATTAAAGACGGCATTCCTGTTATGCTTCCTGAAGAAGCTCGTAAAATTTAAGAAAACTAAGCGCCCGTAGCTCAGCTGGATAGAGTACTTGGCTACGAACCAAGGGGTCGGGA
>CAYXZT010000023.1:0-14764 GCA_964469915.1 uncultured Gammaproteobacteria bacterium | reverse complement strand
GAACAAAAAATAATACTCAGCTATGGATGCAAATCTCACATGCTGGCAGACAAACACCTGGTGAAATAAATTCTTCACCTTTGGCTCCATCAAATATTGGATTAAAGATTCCTGGAAAAAATTATGGCACTCCAACGCCAATGACCGAGGAAGACATCATAGATGTAATAGACAGATTTGTTTTTACTGCAAAGATTGCAAGAGAAACAGGCTTTACTGGCGTTCAATTTCATTCGGCTCACGGATATCTTTTATCAGAGTTCTTATCACCTGATATAAACAATAGAACAGATGCATGGGGTGGAAGTATTGAAAATAGAGCTAGGATTCATTTAGAAATAGTTAAGAGGTGTAGAGTAGAGGTGGGAGTAGATTTTCCTATTTCAGTAAAGCTAAATTCTGCAGACTTTCAAAAAGGAGGATTTACTCCTAGCGAATCAATCAAGGTTGCACAAATGCTTGAAAATGAAGGCGTGGACATAATTGAAATTTCAGGAGGTACATACGAGCAGCCCAAATTAATTGGCGTTGATGATCTAAGTATTAACCCTCAAAGAAGTGAGATAAGAAAAGAAAGCACTATTGCCAGGGAGGCCTATTTTCTTGAGTATGCGCAGGACATCAGGAAGGCTGTATCTTTGCCACTTATGGTTACAGGTGGTTTTAGAACAAAGGAAGGTATTGAGGATGCATTGGAAAGTAATATTTGCCAAATCGTTGGTATTGGAAGACCTTTATGTGCAGACCCATACTGTGTCAAAAAAATGATAGCAGGTGAAATAGAAGAATTACCCAGTTTTGAAAAAACTCTTTCACTAGGACCTTCAATCCTTTCTCCTTCAAGCCCCTTTACTATAATTAAAGTAATTAATGCATTTGGTGCAATGGCATGGTTTTATCAACAGATTAAGAATATGTCTAAGGGACTAATGCCAAATCATAAACAGAAACTTTTTAATGCCTTTAGGTCAGACATGAAAGCCGACAAACTTGCTGTAAGAGATTATCTAGATAGCCACTAAATATCTAAATTTATATATATATCTGATATTCGATATGTTTGATTAAAAACCTTTTTGAATGATTAAATATAAAAATGAAAAAACTGAACCTACTTACTTTCTTTTTTATTCTATCCTTTGGTCCAAATGTTTTTGCTGGAGGAACTGATTGTGGTAGCGGAGAATGCCCTGTTCTTGAAAGAGCAAAAGATGTGGGCGATGCAGCTTTAAAAGATCTAGCGCCCTACATTGGTGTAGCCGTTGTTGTAGCTTTGGCATCATCAGATAGTATTGGCAATGATTTTATTAGCCAAGTAGACAAAAATCCTTATCAGAACGGCATCCAAATGATTAATGAATCTCAAAAGTATTCTATAGATATGCTCTCATTTAGAAATAGTTACTCGTTTGATCCTTTGAAAAAAAATACATACTCTTTTAATTTATTAGAAGTTAAATATAAATTTAATTAGTTTTATTATTGCTTTTTAAGCTTTAATTTTTTGCTTAATTAAACACCCCAAAAATATTTTTTTAACTCCTTAAATTTTGATTTACAAAATTAAAAAAAAGGCGTAAATTTATTAAAAACGCTTATGTAAATTATATACATTAAGTAGTCATAACTTTAAATTTCGGGGGGAACTTAATATGACCAATCCAAATCACCCTAGTGTTGATCAAAGCGATCGCGTAGTACCTTATAACCTTAGACAGAGCGGAAGAACACCTGTTCAGATGTTGATTTCAACTCGAGTGAGAAAGTCACCTTTTTGGCATCTATCTCATGAAGCAGGCTGTTGGAGAGCAACTGTCTATAACCGCATTTATCATCCAAGGGGATACGTAAAACCTGAAGATGGTGGAGCAATGGTTGAGTATGAAGCACTAGTAAATAGAGTCACTATGTGGAATGTTGCTGTAGAGAGACAGATAAGAGTAAAGGGACCTGATGCAGAAGCCTTTACTGATTATGTAATCACGCGTGACGCAACGAAAATTGAACCAGGTAATGGTAAATATGCAATTTTATGTAACGATAAAGGCGGAGTTCTCAATGACCCAGTTTTATTAAGACTAACAGAAGATGAATTTTGGTTTTCTATTTCAGACAGTGATCTATTGCTTTGGCTTCAAGGAGTGAATGTTACCAAAAAGTACGATGTAGTCATTGATGAAATAGATGTATGTCCGGTCCAAATCCAAGGCCCTCTTTCAGAAGATCTGATGGCTAAATTAGCTGGTGAGGAGCTAAGAGATGTTCCTTATTATGGAATTATGGAAACGCAAGTTGGTGGAGCTGATGTAGTAATTAGCCAAACAGGGTTTACTGGAGAGAAGGGTTATGAAATTTATGTTCGTGATGCTCATCAGAATGCAGAAAAAGTTTGGAATGCAGTTCTTGAGGGAGGAGAGGAATTTGGATTAATGGTAATAGCTCCTGCTCATCATAGAAGAATTGCTGCTGGCATTTTGTCTTGGGGACAAGATCTTGATCATGAAACCTCACCGTTTCAGGTTAATTTAGCTTATCAAGTTCCTCGTAATAAGAAAGCTGATTACATTGGCAAAGAGGCACTTGAAAAGCAGCGTGCAATGATAGATGAAGGAACACCACCATTCAAAATGAGAATGGTTGGAATCACTCTTGGGGGTAAAGAGATAACTGACTATGCTCCTGATTTTTGGTTAATAGCCGATATGGATGGAAATGATGTAGGTTATGTTACTTCACCTTGGTGGTCTCCTGAACTAGGAACTAATATTGCATTAGCATGGGTTCCGTGGTCTTCATCAGAAATTGGAACTAAGTACCAAGTAAGACTTCCTGATGAATTTTCAGAGTCACCTGGAGTTCCTGTTGGTGCAGAAATTGTTGATGTCCCATTTAGAGAGTCAGTTAATCCAAATAAGAGAGAAGTTCAATCAGCAAAAGGATTGGATTTCGCCGACTAAGATATATAACTCTTATTTTTCATTATTAGCAGGTTTGAATTTGTTTAAGCCTGCTAATTTCAAGAGATTTTTTTAATACAGAACACTTAAATTTATAGATTTGTCTATGTCTATATGTTTATTTTTAAGGCTCTTTCATTTATATTTACAATCATGACTAAGTGGAAATTTCTTTTTTTGTTGTTTCTATCCTTGCTACTACCGGTAGTTTTTATTCGTATATTCATAGGGTACTAAATGTCAAAATATTTAAAAAATAAGGAGAATTATTAATGATTGACTCTACTAAATCTATTGAAGCATGTGCTGCATATTATGGAGATGATGCTGATGCTATGAGAAATTATTTAATTGAAGGAGAGAAGAAAGCCCTTAATCTTGATAATCGTGGGCCTATTTCCTTTGATAATGACGGCAATCTATCAAAAAATATTCGAGAAGCATATTCAAAATATGGGTTTTACATATTTGAAGGTGCATTAAGTGACGAAGAGGTGGAAGATATAAAGAGTGATATAAAACAACTACGATCTAAGTTTCCCACTGGACCTGAAAGCAATGTTAACTCAGATGGCGAGCCTGCAATGAATGCAGATTCAAAAGCTTTAACATTAGTATGGTCAAAGCCCCTTGGCGATCCATTAGGTGGAACTGAGCTTGCAAATGGCAGGCATCAAATAAAAATGTTTGAGCCTGAAGCAAAGGAAGATGCTCCTATGGCAGTGCCTTTGATATTGCTTGGCTCTCTTCAATTTTCTGATGCGTGTCTTCGAACCTATGCTAATCCCAGTATTTTAAGAGTAGCTGAATCTATTAATGGCAAGGACTTTGCTCCATTTAATGAGGCACTATTTATAAAGGAACCTGGTATTGGAGCTGCAGTCTCATGGCATCAGGACGGTGTGACGCATTGGGATAGTGAAGATTTTGATGAAGATATACATGGGTTCAATTTCATGGCTCAAGCATATGGAAGTACTGCGGTAAACGGGGTTTGGGTCATGCCTGGTACTCATAAAGTTGGCAAGATTGATATCAAAAAACTTGTAGCAGAAACAGGAAGTGAACGTCTTGATGGAGCAGTACCAATAGTTTGTAATCCAGGTGATGTAGTTATTTGTAACAGGCAGATACTTCATGGTTCTTTCCCAAACTGTGGATTTGAGCCGCGTATAACTGTCAATTTTGGGTTTCATAAAAGATCTTCCGTTTTAGGTATAAAGGGTGGCGGCATACATAGCGAGTCCCAGGTTTTTGATGAAGAAATCATTGCAAGAAGATCAAGAGCAATGGGATATGCAATTGAAGCACGTAAACAAAGATATCCTTCAGAAGTAGCATATTCTTATACTCCTTTTAAAGAATCCAATACATCTTATGAGTGGAATGACCAATCTCGAAAAGATCTAAAAGACTACAATCTTGAAGACTTGAGTATTTAAAAAATATGAGAACTGATGCATAAAATTCTATCAATAGTTTTATTACTCACTATCGTTGGGTGTGAAAAGACAGCAGATGAAAATATACTAAAACCTCCTTTTACCGACATTAAAGAATGCATAAAGTATGTAAATAAATTAGATGCAAAAAGAGGTTATCCAAAAAGAAAAGAAGAATCAGTTATACGTGAATGTCAGAATAGCAGCAACCTAATGTCTTCTGATTAATTAGAATATTTCGTATCGATCGGTTCGTGTGGCAGAATTAAAGAATGAAAAATCTTATTTTCTTTTTTGCTCTATTTTCTTTTAACGAAGTTTTTTCAAACCCAATAGATCGAATTGTTGTCGCAAAAGAAATAGTAACCTTAGATGATCGTTACCAAAACGTAGATGCTGTATTTATAAAAGGCAGCAGGATTCAAGCAGTTGGAACCAAGGATGAATTACTAAAAGAATTTCCTGGCGTTATGGTTGATATAGCCAATGAGAATAATATTATTGTTCCTGGTTTTATTGAGCATCACATTCATCCGCTTCTTGCTGGCATAACCATGAACTCTAATATTGTCGCTATAGATGATTGGAATGTGCCACATAAAAAAAGTGCAGGAGTAAGAGATAGAGAGGGCTACTTAAAAAGACTAACAACCATTGAAAACAATATGAATGATCTTCAAGAGCCCCTAGTCAGCTGGGGTTTTCATCATTTCTTTCATGGCAAACTAACAAGGCAAGATTTAGACCTAGTATCAAAAGATAGGCCGATATTAATAATACATAGATCCTTCCATGAATTCATTATGAATTCGAAGGCCCTAAGTTTATTTAAAATAACAGAAGAGGACCTAAATGGTCTCACCGATGAAGAAAAAAAACATGCTAGCTTTGATGAAGGGCATTTTTCTGAGAGAGGTTTGATTGCTGTGATGCCAAAAGTTATGCAATATATTGCTGCCCCTCAAAGGATTATAAAAGGCCTTCAAATAACAGAGAAATATGTGCAGCAAAATGGCATTACTTTAATTGCTAATCCAGGATCAATGTATGATCAGAAGATACAGCAAGCAAAAAATTATGTTTTTGGAGATGAGGATACTCCCTTTAAATCACTATATATTCCAAGTGCATTATATATGTTGGAGCATACCGATATTTCAAACCTATTAGAAGAAACTGAAAAGCACTTATCCTGGGGTCAGGGTAAAGTAGAGTTTCTTCCTAATCATATTAAGCTTTTTACAGATGGAGCTATGTATTCACAGAATATGGTTTTAAGAGATGGGTATCTCGATGGTCATCAAGGCGCATGGTTAATGGAGAATGATATTTTTAAAGATGTCTTTAGGTTATTTTGGGATGCAGGATATCAAATTCATGTTCATCAAAATGGAGATGCTGGTCTAGACAGGCTTTTAGATGTATTGGATGAAAACATGCAACGTAATCCTAGAAAAGATCACAGGACCACTGTAGTTCATTTTGGTTACTCAGCATTTGATCAAGTAGAAAGAATGAAAAAGTTAGGGGTTATAGTTAGTGCAAATCCATATTATGTTTCCGTCCTATCCGATCTCTACAGCAGAAAGGGAGTCGGATACGAAAGATCACAACAGATGGTAAGGCTAGGTGATGTTCATAGGGCAGAGATAGTGTTATCACTTCACTCAGATATGCCAATGGCGCCTGCATCCCCATTAGTTCTTATGCACTCAGCAGTTAATAGAATAAATTATGCCGATGAAGTTGCAGGTCCCAGTCAAAGAATATCTCCACTTACTGCACTCAAAGGAGTTACCTTGAACTCAGCTTATACTTTAGGTATTGAAGATGATTATGGATCAATAATCCCGGGAAAATTTGCTAACTTTACTATCCTTTCCGACAACCCACTTGCTATTGATCCTCTCAAAATAGACCAAATAAACGTTGAAGGGACAATAGTTGAGGGAAGACTTTTTCAAAAATAAAATATGTTTCTTAAGGGAGTTTAATTATCTTTGATTTAGTTATTATTGGTGCCGGTGTAATTGGATTATCAATAGCTAAGTTTGCAAGCCAAAAGGGTTTATCAGTTGCAGTATTAGAAAAAGAGTCAAGAGTAGGAGAGGGCATTTCATCTAGGAATTCAGGCGTGATTCATGCTGGGATGTATTATCCGCAATCATCATTTAAAACAGAATTTTGTATTAGTGGTAATAAGCTTTTATATGAATATGCCAAAAACAAAAATATTAATCATAAAAAAATAGGTAAATATATCATTGCCTCTAAGTCATCGGAATTGAGAAGACTTAAGGATATTTATGATCAAGGCATTATCAATGGAGTAAATTTAGAGCTTTGTTCAAAAGATGAAATCAACTCAATCTACCCTGAACTAAATACAGAGGGAGGCATTTTTTCACCAGAAAGCGGAATCATTGATGTGCCTGAGTTAATTACTTCTTTGGAGGGAGATATTCAGCATGACGGAGGTTTGGTTTCACTAAATACATCATTTATAAAAGCAACTCAAAAAAATAACTTTTTTAATATTCAATGTAATGATGGAAATGAGTTTATTATTAAATCTAAGTATTTAATTAATTCTGCTGGTATCTCTTCTGAGGCAGTAGCAAATAGTATTGAGCCTTTTGATTCAAGACATATTTTTCCAATACATTATGCAAAAGGGCATTACTTTAAATATACAGGCGATCATCCATTTTCAACTTTAGTTTATCCAGTATCAGACGAATTTACTTCAGGCTTACATGTTGGGTTTGATATGGCAGGTCAGATAAGGTTTGGGCCAAGCATAGATTGGATTGATGCAATAGATTATTCTTTTGATGAGTCCCTTAAAGATTATTTTATTAAATCTATACAGAGCTATTGGCCTAGCTTAAATCCAGATAAACTTCAGCCAGATTATGTTGGCATTCGACCAAAAATACAAAGTACAAATGAGCAGATGAAAGATTTTTCTATTGTTGGGCCAAAAGACCATGGAGTAAGTGGACTTATTCATTTACAAGGAATTGAAAGCCCTGGAGTCACATCCTGTTTATCGATCGGTAAGTATGTCACTAATTTAATTTCAGAAAACCAAATCTAACTTTCAGATAAGTGCTGTAATAATTTTTCTTTAAATTGATCTAATATTTCCTCTTCGATTAGGTGTCGCATATTATTAATTATGATTAACTCGCTATTAGGTATAAGCCTTTTCATAAGATATGAGTTTTTAACATTAATTACTGGATCTTTTTTGCCATGAATAATAAGAGTCCTCGACTTAATAGACCTTATTTTTCTGAGTCTATTTTTAGAAGAAAGTATTGCAAAAAGCTGTCTTGCATATCCAAAACCATCTTTGATTTTTTCAACCCTAATATAATTATTTATAGTCTCTTCTCTAAACTCAGGAGTATCCACCTTTCTATTTTCCATACCTATTAGACCAACCCATTTAAGCTCACGTTGATAAACTTCTTCCATAGATGGATTTTCAATTTGCGACCTCTCAAGCATCATATCTCTCACCTCTTTAGAAGGGCCATTTAGAGGCCCGGGTACTGAGGCGGTTGATGCGATTAGAGTAAAAGAACAAACTCGTTCAGGATATTTAGCACAAATGATCTGGCTTATCATTCCTCCCATAGATGTTCCAAGAATATGAGCTTTATCAATTTCAAGATGATCTAAAATATTAATTCCATCTTTAGCCATATCATTCAGATTGTATTCAGTTTTTATAGGCAATCTTAAAAAATACCGAAGGTATCCTAAAGCTAATGATGGCTTATCTTTAAATCTTGAAGACAATCCCGAATCTCTGTTATCGAATGTAATTGGTCTGTAGTTATTTTGAACTAAAAATTCTATAAGGTGTGGAGCCCAATGAACAAGCTGTGCACCAAGCCCATGAACCATGAGAATTGGTTTAGATTCTTTAAGACCATAATCACGATACATGATTTCTACACCATTTCTTTTGACTTTCCCCTCTCTAAAATTCATTAAGATAGTTTCACATATTTTTCTATGCAATACATTGGTTTTTCCTATACATTAGTTAAATAAATCAATAATTAATTAATACATGTCGGGCGCTGTTAGTAATACAATTCGTGCTGCTTATGGAATAGGTGACTATGCAATTTGTTTGTATTGGAGTGGCGTAAGTTTATACCTTCTTTATTTTTATACTGATGTTGTTGGCATCTCCCCATATTCAGCAGGTTTGATATACGGCTTAGGTATTATGTGGGATGCATTTACAGATCCTTTTATGGGATTTTTAGCCGAGAGAACAAGATCAAGAATGGGAAGTTATCGACCTTACATTTATTATGGCTCTATTCCACTAGCTTTATCCTTTATTCTTTTATTATGGGTGCCACCTTTTGAAGGAACAGTATTAATAATTTTTCTATTATTTGTGAATTTAATTCACAGAACTTGTTTTACTATTGTGAGTGTTCCTTATTCTTCTTTAACTGCCAGAATAACGGATGATAGCGATGAGAGAACAATTCTTACAAGCTCTAGAATGCTCTCGGCTGCTCTTGGAACCTTCACAATCTCTGCATTAGGCTTTCCAATTGTCTTATATTTTGGAGGAGGTGAAGAGAAATTAGGGTTTATTTATCTTGGAATTATTTCAGGCTTAATAGCTATTTTGATACTTCATATAACAGTTTCTTTTGTTAAAGAAAGAAGTTTCAAATCCAGTGTAGATGATCTGCCAAACTTTGCAGAAGTAGCTCATTCAGTTTCTAGAAATTATCCTTTTTGGATTATTTTTTTAGCAATAATAATATTGATCTCAACATATTTAATGTTTAATAATAATTTGATTTATTTCTCAAAATACGCATTAGGACTCCATGATTATCAAGGAGTTATTTTGGGCTTTCTTAATGGTGCAACATTACTAGCAGTCCCAATATGGGCATATGCAGCATTAAAACTTGGCAAGAAAAATACATGGTTAATTTCAATGGCTGTACTTTTTTTAGGATTCACCACCTTCAATTATTATCCAATAGATGATCTAGACACATTAATATATATTTTAATTTTTATTGGTTTTGGTAATGGCGCAACTGGAGTTCTCTTTTGGTCAATGCTTCCAGATACGATTGAATATGGTGAATGGAAATCAGGAATTAGAACCGAATCTTCTTTGTATGGCTTTATGACATTTGCACAGAAAGGAGCTATTGCTATTGCTGTATTCATATTAGGTATAGCTCTTACCAATATTGGTTTTGAACCAAATCAAGAACAATCCACCGAAACAATAGAAGCTTTAAAGAACTTGATGTCTATTATTCCTCTTATAGGAGTCTCTATAAGCTTTGTCTTGCTTTATTTCTATCCTATAGATAAAGCTTTCCATAGAAAATTAATCCAAGATATTGAAAATAGGAGGGTATCAGATGTCTAAAATTCGCTGGGGTATCGTTGGCACTGGGAGTATAGCTGCTGCCTTCGCTCATTCTATAAAATATTGTCAACACTCAGAGTTGGTTGGGGTATACGGAAGAAATGAGAGTAACCTTCAAGATTTTTCTTCTAAGTTTGATATCAAGTCATATCATGAAACAAGCGACTTAATCACTTCAAGCGACATAGATGCTATATACATAGCAACCCCACATAGCAGTCATTACGAATTTTCATTGCAAGCAATTAAAAGTAATAAACATGTTCTTTGTGAGAAGCCCTTAACAATAAACCATTTAGAAAGCATGATTCTATTAAACCTAGCAAGAGAGGCAAATGTATTCTTAATGGAAGCTTATATGTATCGTGTTCATCCTCAAACCTTGAATATTCTTGAGAACCTTTCCATATTTAAAAATACTTCAAAAAAAATTACCATTACTAGCTCTTTTGGATTCTCTGCTGATATACCAGAGAGCCATAGATTAAGGAATCCACTTTTAGGCGGCGGTGCTATTCTTGATGTTGGCTGCTACCCATTATCAATGGCAAAGCTCATTGCAGGAAAACTAGGTGATTTGTCTTTTGCTGATCCGCAAAGCATAGAGTCATCAGGTAGAGTTGATAAAACTGGAGTTGATCTTCAATCTGAGGCGCATATAGTTTTTTCAGATAACATTGAAGCTTATATTAAGTGTGCCATTGATGAAGAATATACAAACGATCTAAAAATTTCTGATGGCACCTATGAGTTAATTGTTCAACAGCCATGGCATTGTGGGCAATTTCAGAATGGTGACTCTTCAATAGAAATATTTAAAGATGGGCAGTTGCATGAAGAAATATCTTTTAAAGATGAGATAGGCTTGTTTACAAGGGAAATTGATCATGCCTCTATTTGTATATTAAATAACAAGCTAGAGTCACAATATATTTCTCATACAGATACCCAAAGCAATATGCTTTGGTTGGACAAATGGAGACAGTCTATGAGTATTGACTGTCCATTCAACCAGCATGATAAATCACCAATACCTCAGTCAAAGTTCTATTTAATTCAAAATCCAAAACTAGATAAAGCAGAATTAGTTGACATTAGTAAGCTTGGATCCAGGCTTGCCTTGGGGTGTGACAACCAAACATCAAGTTTACATGCCTTTACAATGTTTGATCATTTTTATGGATCAGGCGGAAGAATTTTTGATACGGCTTATATTTATAATAATGGAAAAGGTGATAAATACTTAGGTGATTGGATTAATTCAAGAAAGCTTGAAAATGAAGTAATCGTTCTTGGAAAAGGTGCACATACCCCAGACTGTAAGCCTGAGTTTATCAGGCCGCAAATACTTGAATCTTTAGATCGTTTGAATATCTCTAAGATAGATATTTTTTGTCTACATAGAGATAATCCAGATATCCAAGTAGGAGAATTTATGGATGCCTTAGACGAGGTTAGATCAGAAGGGCTAATAGGTTCGTTGGGCGCTTCTAATTGGGAGCTTAATAGATTTTCAGAGGCTCGAGATTACTCTTTAAATAATAATAAACAACCCTTTAGCGTTTTGAGCAACAACTTTAGCCTTGCTGAAATGGTTGATCCAGTATGGCCTGGTTGTGTTGGAACCAATAATGAATATTTAGAATACTTAACAGAAAATAGAATTATGCTTTTTCCATGGTCAAGCCAAGCAAGAGGATTCTTTATTAAGAAAAAAGAGATAACCTCTAATGAGCACTTTTCTAACCCCTCTTTAGAGGAGGAGATAAGAGTTTGGCATGATGAAAAAAATCTTAAAAGAAGAAATATATGTTTTGAAATTGCAGAGTCTAGAAATATTGAGCCAATTCAAGTTGCACTTGCATACGTAATTCAAAAATCACCATTAATTTTTCCATTAATCGGCCCAAGAACAGTTATGGAAACAGATAGCTCTATCTTAGCAACCCAGTTGAATCTATCTCAAGATGAGATGAATCAACTAACTATAACTTGATATGCTCGCTAAGATGAATGTCCTCTGAGGACGAGCCAATATAGACTTTATAAGAACCTTTTCTTATAACCCATTCTTTTTTAATAATATCCCAGGCACGAAAATTATTTGGGTTTAAGATAATTTCAATTTCTTTAGCTTCTTGAGAATTGAGAAAACTTTTATCAAATCCCTGTAATTTTTTTATTGGCTCTAATTTATCTTCACACTGGTAGCCTACATAACATTGAGATATTTCTGATCCTGAAACCGGACCAATATTTTTAAGTATGAATTTACATGAAATTTTATTTTCTCCAATATTGCTAATAACAAGTTTAGAGTATTTAAATTCTGTATAAGATAGTCCATGACCAAAAGGATATAAAGTACTAATATTTTTCTTGTCATACCATTTGTAACCTACAAGATTTTTCTCTTCATAATTCATTTGAAGGTCTTGTCCAGGATAAGATTTAAAGGCAGGGGTGTCCTCAATATTAATTGGGAAAGTTGTTGGCAATTTACCTGATGGATTCACATCGCCTGTAATAATGTCGACAAGCGCATTTCCAAATTCTTGGCCTGCATACCAAGTTTGAATAATACTTGAGGCCTTGTTTATCCATGGCATTTTAATTGGCGAGCCAGTGTTAAGAACAATAATTGTATTTGGATTTACATTGAGAACAGCATCAATTAATTTATTTTGATCTGAGGGGAGGTTAAAGTCAGTTCTATCATTTCCTTCAGTTTCCCAATCTGAATTAGTTCCCACAATCATTACTACTTGATCTACATCTTTTGCTATATTCACAGCCTCATCAAACAAATTAATTTTGTCGGGAGTCTTGCATCCTATGTATATTGCTGGAAAGTTACCTTCAAATTTGTAATCTATTTCTATTCGGTATTTTTTACCTTTCTCTAAGTATGTATCTTTTCGAATAGATTCTGTACCTAAAGCAAAAAAAGCATCCCCAGGCTTTGGGTTAGTCCAATTATCTATAAGTTCTTTACCATCAATAAATAGTTTACTTTTTCCAATTGCGAAGATTTCAAACTCATGATCTCCAGATATATCTGGTAAGAAATTACATGAGAATTTTACAAAGATGTCAGGTCTTTCCTCTTTGGCAATAATGTCTTTTGCAAACCCCTCAAGAGCCCAAAATTTACTTTTAAGTGCATATTCTTGGGATATTAGTTTTTTTTCCCCATTAGCCGCATTAAAGTATTCGATTAAGAATTGATTGTTCTTATTTGAACCAGATTCAATTAAGTCTTTCTTAAATGCTGGAAGATATTTATATGTATGACAGCCTTTTGAATATTTAATATCAACCTTACTGCCAATTTTATTTTTAAAGGCTTCTAGTGGATGCGATTCATGATAAGCCTGAAGATGTGCACTTCCTCCGCCAATGATTTGTGCATGTTTTGCATTAGGCCCAATGATTCCTAAAGATTGTAGATTGTCTTTTAACGGCAGTAGATGATTATTTTTAAGAAGTACCATTCCTTCTTGAGCAGCTTCTTTTAGGAGCTCTCTTTGTTTCTCATTATCATTACTCTCTTCTGGCTTTATATCTTGACTATTAAACCTATTTGTAAACTCTGCTACATGCAGAATTCTACTAACCTTGTCGTTTATTTCTTCAATGGAAACTTTTTCATCATTTACTGCCTTTTCAAGCAACTCACCCCAATTCTTTGCAGGCCCAGGCATCTCAAGATCAAGACCACCATTTGCATTTTCAATTGTTTCTCTAGCTGCACCCCAATCACTTACAATATATCCATCAAAACCCCATTCTTTTTTTAAAATATTAATCAATAATTCTTTATGAGAACTGCAATAAATATTATTAAGCTTGTTGTAGGCACTCATTACAACCTTTGCATTAGCTTGTTTAACAGCCATCTCAAAAGGAAGTAAATAAACTTCTCTTAGTGTTTTTTCATCGATATTCGAGCTGACAGTGTATCTTTCAAACTCAGTATCATTACCTACAAAATGCTTAAGGCAGGCTGCAACATTTTTTGTTTGAACCCCATTAACATACTCAACAGCTATCCTTCCTGTCAGATATGGATCTTCAGAAAAACTTTCAAAGTGTCTTCCGCCTAAAGGGTGTCTATGAATATTTATAGTAGGGCCCAATAGAACATCCACATCCTTAGCTTTTGACTCTTCGCCAAGCTCAAGACCTAAACGATTTATTAAACCCATATTCCATGTCGATCCAAGAGAAATAGCACTGGGAAAGCAAGCGGATGACTTTCCAGAGTTGCCATTGCCTCTTACGCCGTTGGGTCCATCTGACATTTTTATACTTGGAATATCTAATCTTTCTACTTTATTTGTATGCCAAGCATCAAATCCACTTAGCAATAATATCTTTTCTTTAAGAGTTAAATCATTAAGTAATTTTTTTATATTAGACATCATGCAATATTAAATGCTTATTTATTTATGTTCAATCAACAGGCTATTTATAAAAAAAATCTGTTACTATTCAAAAATGATTGAGCAAATTAGAAAATCTGTAATGTTATTTAATGCACCAATCCAAAGAGTGTATGAAGCTAATCGTGGAACAATCATAAGGACCATTATTTACACAATAGGCCACTTTATTATAGCGGCAGCTTGTGTGATGTATTTTACTGGTGCTGAGTTTAAAGATGCTGTGACTGATGCTGTTGTAGAGCCCTTATTAAATAGTGTTTGGTACTTTGTTTTAGATAAATTTTGGGCGAGTAGATACCCTCAATAACTACATATTTTTTTGTAAAATTTATTTACAGGATTATAAAAATGTCTTTATAATTCACCTATTCGTGATTTGATCCTATTGCTGCGAATTAAAAGAAGTTGCTAAAACGGTATCCCCTAGGATTCAATAGCTTAATTAAGAGAAAAAATATGAAAAGACAATTAATACAAAGA
>CAYXZT010000022.1:0-15146 GCA_964469915.1 uncultured Gammaproteobacteria bacterium | reverse complement strand
TGAGTAAAATATGTCAAGTAACAGGTAAGATACCACAGTCAGGAAACAATGTTTCCCATGCTAAGAATAGGACTAAAAGAAAGTTTTTTCCTAATCTTCATACACACAAATTTTGGGTCGAATCCGAAAATAGATTTGTAAATCTTAAAGTATCTGCTAAAGGCATGAGGATCATTGATAAAAAAGGTATTAGCGTTGTCCTTAAAGAGCTCAGAGCTAAAGGTCAAAAAGTATAATCTAAGGCTTGTCCACTCCTGAGGCCTGTCTGATAAAGAAGGTTTTCATAAATTTCGATTTATTTACAGCAGAAAGACCAAAGTTCCTTATTAGTCTTACGTAAAGGTTTTTTGAGCCAAATAAATCAATAAAAAAATCCATTGATCTTAACATCAGTAAATTCATAGCCTTCCTTCTAATTTCGTATCTTTTAAGAACTGATTTCTCGTTAATTGAAATACCTTTTTTGTATGCATTAATAATTTCTTCACAAAATACATCTGCATCTGCAAAGCCTAAGTTTATACCCTGGCCTGCAAGTGGATGAATTGAATGCGCTGCATCACCTATCAGAACTACAGAACCATTGATATAGTTCTCAAAATGATGATTAGTTAATCTAAAGTTCAGAATTTCTGATATAGGCCTTAGTTGCATGCAAAGCTTCGATTCAAAAAAAGTTATATTGTTAGATACATACTCAGAGATCTCCTTTCCTTCCAAATCACTATTACTGACTGACCATACCACTGTAAAGCTGTTCGCTTTCCCTTTGTAGTCGGGAGCTGGCATAAGTGCAAAAATTCCTCTATCAGAAAAAACTTGGTGTGCTGTAGTTTTTTGACTTCCATCAGTCTCTACAATAAAGGTAATTGCTGTTTGGAAATAATCTTCAGATTGGCTTGATAGAGACGATATCTTTGCAACATTAGAATTTCTTCCATCGCATCCTGCAATAACGCTTGTCTTAATAAGCGTATCATCTTGCAAAATAACTTCAGAATCGGACTCGGAGTTGAAATTTTGAATAGTGTTTATCTGATTCTTAAAATAAGTCCTCTTTCTACATAAATTTAATGTCTGAGCATGTAATTCATCAAAATAAATCACATATGAAAGAGTCTCAGCATTTATATCAGTTGCTGCAAATTTAATTTTACCTGACCCTTCGCCATCAAATACATTTATGAGCTCTACTTTAGAAAATTTTGGAGTAATGCCTACATCCTTAAGCAGCTGGATAGAGTTTTCATTCAAAGTAACTGTTCTGATTCCGTTTTGTGGGGGTGAGGAGCTCTCTGACTTTTCAATAATAATGCTATCAATATTATTTTTCTCAAGTCTAAGAGCAATATAATTACCTATTATCCCTCCGCCAGAAATAATAATTGGGACGTTCATTTTTTATGCCATTAAGGATTCTATTTCATGAGGATTAGACGGAACTTTTTCTGTTAAGTTTATGTTTCCTGAGCTTGTCACGAGAATGTCATCTTCTATTCTGATTCCTATACCCTTCCACTTGTCCTCAACATCCATCGAGCTACTTATATAGATTCCTGGTTCAATTGTTGTAACCATACCTGGCTTAAATTTCATAAAATCATCACCCTCCATATAGTCTCCAACATCATGAACGTCTAAACCAAGCCAATGACCAATCTTATGCATATAAAAATCTTTGAAAGCTCCCTCTTTATGAAGCTGTTCCGGATCACCTGAGAGAATTCCTAGCTCAACAAGCCCTTCAGTGATAACCTTTTCTGAAATTTCTTGCGGCTGCATTATATTATTTCCAGTTTTTACAGCGTCTATGGCTGCAAGGTTAGCTTTGAGAACAATATTATAAATTTGCAATTGTTCATCTGAAAATTTACCGCCTACTGGAAATGTTCGTGTGATATCTGATGCATACATTTTGTATTCGCAACCAGCATCCACAAGAATTAAATCTGTATTCTTTAGCTCTTTGTCATTTTCAATATAGTGAAGAACGCACGCGCCCTCTCCCCCTGCAACTATTGGCGTATAGGCAGGAAACCTTCCACCTCTTTTTGCAAACTCATATAAAAATAAAGCCTCTATCTCCTGTTCGTTATCACCAGGCTTTATTGATTTCATAACTTCAACAAATGATTGAGCTGATATGTCACAAGCCTTCTTCATGGTTTCAATTTCATAATCATCTTTAATAAGCCTTAAGTTTCCAACCAAAGAGGATCCATCAATTATGTCAATTGATCTACTATGCCTATCTTTCGAGTTTGCTGCACAAGTCCAGTCTATTACCTTTTGGTCAAATCCACTCTTCTTTCCGATAGAGTAAAAAACTTTATCGAGTCCTTGAAGAATTTCTGGAACAAGGCTGTCAGATTTATGATTTTCAAAGGCTTGATCAAATAAAAAATCCTTAACTGCACCTTCTGGTCCTGCCCTATAACCATCCCAAATTTCTTTGAGTTTATCTTTTTCAGGAACAAAGATTATAGAATCAATACTACTGCCATTATTGACTAAGACCATCAAAGAAGAAGGCTCACAAAACCCTGAAAAATAATAAAAACTACTTTCTTGTCTTAAATTATATGAGGAATCTGCATTCCTATACTGCAAATCTGCGCCAGGGATTATTAGTGCCGAATTCTTTGGCAAGTGGTTTATTAAAGAATTTCTTCTGTTTTTATACATTATTTTTTCCATGCAGTATTTTACTCTTTTATTAAAGAAACTTTCCAATTCTTTCTAGTGCAATTAAACTTATGGTATGTCAGAGAGCAATAATTCATCTATAGATAAACTTGAAGAAAAAATTAACACTTTAATAAAGAGATTTGACGAGCAGAAAGGAATTATAGATTCTTACATAAAGCGAGAAAGAGAGTGGAAAAAAGACAAGCTCCTTTTAAATAAACAAATAAAAAAATTGAACAAATAATGTCAGAAATGGAAACTCTATCATTAAGAATATTTGGTCGCGACCTTACTTTGGCATGTCCTCCTGAAGAGAAAGATCAGCTCATTAATGCGGCAAAATTATTAAATGATGAGCTTGATTCAATTAATGATAAAAACAATGCCCTTGTTATAGCTGGCCTAAGTATGGCCAGCAAGCTTCTCAACAAGACGAGCAGTAATGACAATCAGTCATCTGCCAACAACCAAGATATTGAAAAACTGATAGAAAAAATAGAATCTGTTCTCTGAAAATAATCTTTTACTTAATACCTATATATTTTATAATCAAATAGCATTCTGGTTCATTCGCTAATGTGTTAATAAATTTGAACCGATACAATTAAATAGGTGATATTCCTCTAGCATTGTTGCGCAGTACCTTTACAGGGAAGCCTGATTTGTTATGAAATTCACCACCTGACCATTCGGTTCAGGTATAACACATGGCGGTGATTTGGTTTGTTAGCCTCGGCACAATTTATGGTGAAAAATAAAATACGAAAATCACTCTTTGAGCAGGGGCAATCCATCTCAAACGAATCAAAGAATAAGCTCGGTTTGCAAATTCAGAAGCACGCTCTAGAAATAATTGATACAAGAGATATTGATAATATTGCCTTGTATTTTCCCTTCCGAAATGAAGTTAATACAAATATTTTAGTAAAAGCTTTTACAAATCTTCATAAGAATATTTATATGCCTAAAGTGCTTGATGAAACTAATATGGCCTTTAATTTACTTTGTAATAAATCTAAATTTTCTATAAATAGATTTGGAATAAAAGAACTTGATAATACAGATTACATTGATATAAATAATATTGATTTAATGTTTATTCCTATGGTTGGAGTCGATCCAAATGGATGCAGGCTGGGTTATGGATCAGGATATTATGATAGAATTGTCAGTTCCTTTGATGAGCAGTCAATTAAGCCGTTGCTGGTAGGACTGGCATTTGAATACCAGGTTTTTGAAATGCATTTTGGTGAGATGCATGATCTTAAATACAATCTCGTTTTTAGTGAAAATGACGAGATTTTTTCATATCTTATAGACTAAACTAGCTAAAAAAATAAAAGATTATGCATAGAATTTTTAAAACATTACTTCTGCTTCTTATTCCAACAGTAAGCTGGGCAAGCTCAATGAATATTGATGGCTCTCTTGATGAGCCTCAATGGAATAGCGCAGTTGAGATTAAAGATTTTTATGAAACATCTCCTTTTACCTTAAAAAAAAATGAGCTTCAAACAACTGCATTAATTTTTTCAAATAAAGATGGTATTTATGTTGGGTTTAAAAATGTTCAAAGTAATGAGTCTATGCTTTCAAGAAAAACTCTTAGAGATGAAATTAATTCACTTAGCGATAAGAATTCCATAAATATAGATTTTGATGGTGATGGCAATAAAGCCTTTATTCTTGCTATAAACCTTGGTGATTCACTTTTTGATGCAATAAAAACTCAAGCAGGAGAGTTTAAGAAAGATTGGGATGGGGATTGGATTGCAAAAACGCAAAGATTTGATGGGTATTGGGTATCTGAGTTTTTTATTCCCTGGGATGTTACGTTAATGAGCCAGCCTGAAGGCAATACAAGAAAAATTAATTATACCGCATTGCGTTATAGTGCAGAGAGACAGTCATGGAGTAGCAGCGCCGGAACAATGGCTAGTAGAAACGATTACTTTCAAGAGTTAGATAGCCTAGAAATACAAAACTATACAAAATCTAAGCTTACGTTTTTTCCTTATATGTCCTCAAATAAAAATTCAGTTACAAACCAAGAGGACTCAGATATTGGAGCTGAAATTTTTTATAGTACCGGTAAAGGTCGTCAAATAAATCTAACCATTAACCCTGATTTTGGACAAGCTGAAAGTGACGATGTGGTTATTAACTTTTCTGCTCAAGAGACTTTTTACTCAGAAAAAAGGGCCTTTTTTAATGAAAACCAATCGCTGTTTGATATTAGTAATTACGATAGATATTCAGTTATAAACACACGAAGGATTGGGGCCGCTCCGAACTATAATTGCGCAGAAGAAAGTGATGAGGTTGCGTGTGAGGCAGCTAAAAAGAATTATTCTGATATCGATTTTGCATTGAGGTTTACCCAAAAAGAAAGAAATAATGAATTTGGAGTATTTATAGCAAGTGAGTCTGATGAAGCTTTTTCAGTTGGAAGAAAATATTATGCTTTTCGATCTAGAACAAAGCTTGGAAATAAAACAATTGGTTACATGGTAACGAATGTTGAGAATGAGATAACTGGCGAGTCAGCAACAGTAAATGTTATTGATTTTGTAAATGTTCGTTCAAAAAAATTAACTACCTATTCTGATCTGCTAACCTCTCAAAAGGATGATAACGATGGGCTTGGATATAGAGCGCAGTTTACATACCTTCCAAATAAACTATCTTACATAAGTGGAAGTGCTCTTTATTTTGAAGATGACTTCGAATTAAATGACTTTGGTTATCTGCAAAGAAGGGACTGGATTCATGCTGGTATTGGAGGAAATCGAAAAATAAATGAATTTGATAATAGCTCGATATTAAAACAAATAGATTATGGAATTGATCTAAATTATGATGCTGACACAGCTGGTAATTCAAATCCAATAGGCATCGATCAAAAAAATTCTTTTAGCTTTAAAGATAACTCTAAATTTCAACTAGATTTTAATTTTAGATCTTCTGGAAAAAATACAACTATTACTAGAAAAAATGAAGTCTATCCTTTTGTCAAATCAAAAAGAAGAATAGGTATTACGGCAGATTTTGAGGCACAGAACTATTCATTTTGGACATACGACTGGAGAGTTAGCTTCTTTAAGGGAGAAAAAGATAATCAATGGGACTCTAAAGGGTATGGTCGAGAGTTTTATAAGATAGCAGGTTCAATATTTCCAAATGATAATTTGAAAATTAATGCTCAATATAGAATAAGAAAAGAAAATGAATGGCTGATATGGCAAGATAATAATAATCTTGTCTCATATGACTCAAAACAAGATACTTTTTCCCTTGATCTTAACTGGTTTAGAAATAATAAACATGAGATTAGGCTTAAAAGTCAATTTGTTGCTTTAAAAGCAAAAAATCCTATAAGTATTTTTTCAGATTCTAATGGCTACCTTTATAGAGGAAGTGAAACAGTCAGCTCTTTTAATACTGGAGTGGCATCATTTCAAATCAGGTATAAATATGAACTTGCGCCTTTATCATATCTTTATTTGGTATATTCAAAAGGAGGTAGAGTTTATGAAGAAGAAGAAGAAAACAAATCACAGTCTGAATTGTTTAGGCAGCCTTGGGAGAATCCTAATGACGAAGTCTTCTCTATCAAATTTAGATTGAAATACTAGTTTCTTTATTTCAAGAAATCTTTATACGCCCTATTTGAAGTTTCTTCTGTAAAAAGAGTTCCAGACTTGTTTAAGTGGTTTACTAGTTTAGTCTTATCCTTTTCTCTGCCCTCGATACCAATTAATATTTTTCCAAACGCTGAGCCTAAGTTTCTATAATGAAACAGCGAAATATTCCATTTATTTCCAAATTTCTCAAGGAAATTTAAAAGGGCTCCAGGCTTCTCAGGAAATTCTCCTCTAAATATTCTTTCGTTATTCTGAGAATCTTGATCACTATTTCTGCCACCAACCATATGCCGCAAGTGATCGTTAGATATTTCATTGCGAGTGAAATCATTAAAGGCAAAGCCTGCTTTTTTTAATTTAAGTTTTAAGCTTTCAAATGATTTTTCAGTTTTGGTTCTTACCCCAACCAAAACATAGGCATCGCTTAAGCTAGACTTCCTATAATTAAATTCTGTAACTTGGGAACTTCCAAACATTCTTGATAGCTTTAGGAAGCTTCCTGGTATTTCCGGAATTTTAATACTTAGTATCTTTTCTCTATTTTCTCCAATCTCTGATCTCTCAACAATAAAATTAAGTCTTTGAAAGTTGACATTAGCTCCAGAGCTAATAGCAATTAAATTTTTATTCTTTACTTTTTTTGAATACACCTTCAACCCAGCAAGTGCTAGTGCCCCTGCAGGCTCAGAGAGAACTCTTGTGTCTTCAAAAATATCTTTCACAGCTGTACAAACCTGGTCAACACTTACTGTTATTACCTCATCGACGCACTCTTTAATAACATCAAAATTACTTTTTCCAACCCTGGATACAGCAACACCATCAGCAAAAAGACCTACCTCCTTCAAAGTAACTCTCTTGTTGGCTTTTACAGCTTCAACAAGGCAGGCCGAATCTTCAACCTCTACTCCAATAATTTTTATTCTTTTATTTTTCTGTGCCACCCAAGCAGAAACTCCAGCTAAAATTCCTCCACCCCCAACAGGCACAAAAATAACATCAAAGTCATTATCGTCTTCAAGAATTTCTTTACCAATAGTCCCCTGACCAGCAATGGTTAGTGGATCATCAAATGGATGTACAAAAGATAATTTTTTTTTCTTTGCAATAGAAAGTGCTTCTTTTAATGCAGCATCTACGTTATCGCCATATTGAATGATTTTTGCACCAAATCTTTTTACATCCTTTATCTTTATTTCTGGTGTTGTTATAGGCATAACAATTGTGCATTTAATTTTTAACTTTTTACATGCACTAGCAACGCCCTGTGCATGATTCCCGGCTGAAGCTGCAATTACACCGCGCCTCTTCTCAGAATCTGATAAATTAATAATTTTGTTATAGGCACCCCTATTCTTAAATGAAAAAATAGGCTGCAAATCTTCTCTCTTTAAAAAAATCTTGTTTCCTTCTTTTGATGAGATGTTGGGTGCAAGGGTTATAGGCGTGTTTATGGCTACATCATATATTGAAGCATTAGAAATAAGCTTTAGGTATCTTTTTGAGTTCTTAAAAGACCCTGTTTTTTTAATTTTTATTCTCAAAATAATTAACTGTGGTTATTTTCTTGTATTATAACGCTATGAGCGGCTCAAA
This sequence comes from uncultured Gammaproteobacteria bacterium, assembly GCA_964469915.1. Taxonomy (GTDB): domain Bacteria; phylum Pseudomonadota; class Gammaproteobacteria; order Magnimaribacterales; family D2472; genus SCGC-AAA076-P13. The sequence goes on along the minus strand of CAYXZT010000022.1, from coordinate 7,218 downwards.
GATAAATGTAGCTAAACAAGCTATTAAGTATATTGAAAAAAAACTTCATCCTGAAATGATAATAGGTATTGGTACTGGCTCAACAGTAAATTTTTTTATAGAAGAGCTTAAAGATCATAGGCATAAATTTTCTGGAGCTGTATCTAGCTCAGAAGCATCGTCCAAGCTATTAAATGAAAATGGTATTGAGGTTTTTAATCTTAATGACGTGCTTGAAGTTTCTTTTTATATTGATGGAGCTGATGAGGTTTCACCAGAGAAATTTCTTATAAAAGGTGGTGGTGGTGCTCATACTCGAGAAAAAATAGTTGCATCTGCCTCAAATGAATTTATTTGTATTGTTGATAGCTCTAAGTTGGTTGATACACTCGGCACTTTTCCTCTACCTATAGAAGTCATCCCTGAAAGTAGAAGTTTAGTTGCTAGAAAAGTAATTTCACTCGGCGGGATTCCAAATTATAGATCTGGATTTGTTACAGACCAAGGAAACCATATTTTAGATGTCCATGATATAGATATATCTGATCCAATTGACCTAGAGGCAAAGATTAACAATATTGCCGGAGTTGTTGATAATGGTATTTTTGGCCTGAATAAGCCTCAAACAGTTCTTGTTTCTGAATAAAATTCTACAGAATACTTTCTATAGCAGCTATCAACTCTTGTGAGTCGGGCTTTACCTTTGATCCATAAGTCGAGATAACCTTGCCATCTTTAGAAATTAAATATTTGTTGAAATTCCAAGAAGGAGTAACTCCTGTTTCAGCAGTAAGTTTTTTGTAAAAAGGATGCGCTTTTTTTCCTCTTACTTTCACAGTTGAAAACATTGGAAAGTCTACACCATATTCAGTGGAACAGAATTCTGCTACATCGCTTTCATCAGAATACTCTTGAAGGAAATCCCTTGAAGGAATACCTATTACCAAAAAGTCTTCATCTTTATAACTTTCGTAAAGTTTTTGAAGTCCTGCATATTGATATGTATAACCACATCTACTAGCAACATTTACTACCAATAGTGCCTTTCCCTCATACTCACAGAGATTCTTAGTTTCAGCTGAGTCAAGAATTCTCATATCAGTGTCCAATAGATCTGAGCATGAAAATGCATTTATAGAAAATAACAATAGACCAAAAGTGCAAAATTTATTCATTAGATAATTATAGTTTTATTATGTAATTGGAGCTATAGCCATTACGGATATTATAAAAAAGCTAGCTAAAATAACTGTTTCAAATATTTCCTGATATTTTTTCATTTAAAAACCTTAATTTATTAAAAATGGAGGGACTGAGCCCTCCATATGATTTCAGAGTGTCAGCAAACTAATAGGGGGAGAGGAGTGCTGACAAACGTTATTATATATATTTATAATTAATTATCAATAGTTTTTATAAAGATATTTAAATTATTTAAAAATCATCATTCATAGTGCACATAATGTAAGTAAATATTTCTATATATTATGTATAATGCATAACTTAATTCTAAAAATGGAGACTACATTGAAAGGAACAGTTCATTATGAAGTAAAAGACACAGTTGCTGTCTTAACGGTAGATAATCCGCCAGTCAATCCACTAAGTGATGGTGTTAGAGCTGGTTTGTTTGACGGTATAGCTAAAGCAGAAGCTGATTCAAACGTTGTAGGTGTGGTTGTTACAGGCAAAGGAAGAGCATTTATTGCTGGAGCAGACATATCTGAATTTGGAGGCGAAGGAGATGGACATGGCCTACATACGGTTTTTAAGAATTTAGAATTTTGCTCTAAACCTGTTGTTGCAGCAATCAATGGATTAGCTCTTGGTGGTGGTTTAGAAACAGCATTATGTTGTAATTATAGAATTGCTTCTCAAAATGCTTTTGTGGGTCTTCCTGAGGTTCATTTGGGTCTTTTGCCTGGCGCAGGCGGTACACAAAGACTTCCAAGGCTTACTGGACCTGCTGAAGCCTTAAAAATCATGCTTTCTGGAGCACATGTACCAGCGAAAAAAGCTTTATCTTTAGGCATTATTGACTCTATATCAGAAAATGTTGTTGAGGATTCCATAGCTTTTGTTAAAGAAAAGGCTTCTAGTGGAGAAAAACACCCTCTCGTAAGAGATTTGAATGAAAAAGTATTGGAAGCTAGAGGTTCTGAAAATGTTTTAGTGGAAGCCCAGGCTATGGCTGCTAAGACAAGAAAGGGACAATTTGCACCAGGACAAATAATAAAATGTGTTGAAGCTGCAATAAATTGCGATGATTTTGATGAGGGTCTGAAAAAAGAGGCTGATTATTTTATGGAATGTCTTCTTCATCCTCAGCGCGAAGCAATGATTCATATATTCTTTGGAGAAAGAGCTGCATCAAAAATATCTGATGTCCCAAAAGATACTCCGGTTATGGATATAAAAAAAGCTGGAATTATTGGTTCGGGAACAATGGGTGGTGGTATAGCCATGTGTTTTGCTAATGCAGGAATACCAGTTCACATAATTGATCAAGATGAAGATAATTTAAAAAGAGGAATGTCAGTAATTGAAAAAAATTATGAGTTTATGGTTGGGAGAGGCAAATTAACATCTGAACAAAAAGAAGCTGTATTTGGATTAATAACATCTAGTTTGGATTATAAAGACCTGCATGATTGTGATATTGCAATTGAAGCTGTGTACGAAAATCTAGATCTAAAAATGAATATATTTAAGAGCTTAGATGAGCATGTAAAACCAGGTGCAATATTAGCAAGTAATACATCAGGCTTAGATATAGATGCTATAGCATCAGTAACAAATAGACCTGAGCTGGTAGTAGGTACTCACTTTTTTAGCCCAGCAAATATAATGAGGCTCCTTGAAGTTGTTCGTGGAGAAAAAACTTCTAATGAAACTCTTGCAACTATTATGAGTGTAGGTAAAAAGATCAAAAAGACAGCTGTAGTGTCATTAAATGCCCCTGGCTTTATTGGTAATAGAATGCTTTTTGGTTATACAGCGCAGGCAAATATGCTTCTCTTAGAGGGCGCCCTTCCTCATCAAGTTGACCAAGCGCTGGAGTCATTTGGACTTAATATGGGACCATTTAGAATGATGGATCTTGTGGGATTAGATCTTGGGTGGAGAGCAAGAAAGTTAGGTGGTAAAGAATCACCTCTTCATGCAAAGATTGGAGACACTCTTTGTGATAACGATAGGTTTGGTCAAAAAAATGGTAAGGGATATTATAATTACAATGAAGGTTCAAGGGCTCCGAACCCAGCTCCAGAAAATGAAGAGATTTATGAGAAAGTCTCTTCTGAAAATGGCTTCACAAGAAGAGAAATATCAGATGTAGAAATTGTCGAAAGATGTATTCTTGCTTTAATTAATGAGGGTGCTGACATACTTTCTGAGGGTGTTGCTCAAAAAGCAGCTGATTTGGATGTTGTTTATATAAATGGCTACGGATTCCCAATATGGAGAGGTGGTCCAATGCACCATGCAAATGCTATGGGATTAGATGTTGTTGTAAAAAAATTAGAGGAATATGCTGAAAAAACTGGCAGTGATGTATATAAGCCTAGTGAGCTACTTATAAAACTTGCTAAAAACGGTGAAAAGCTTGGAAATGCCCCTGCTGTTGAGGATAGGAAAGAAAAGCTAAACTTTGCCATGTCATCTGTAGCAAATAATTTCTGATCAATAAGGGGATATTAGGCTTTTATATAGACTTTTGTCCCTTTATTAACTTTATTGAACAGCTCTATTACATCAGAATTGAACATTCTAATGCATCCATGAGATGCTTTCTGCCCTATTAAGCCTTCCTCGTGGGTTCCATGGATGTATATATAACGATTATAGGAATCAACACCCTTCCCTTTATTAATGCCGTCTTCCTGGCCATCAAGCCACATTATTCTTGTTGTTACATAGTCATCATCTGAACTTTCTTCTTTGTGAATAATATCAGCCTGCCTTTTTGTATTAATCCTAGATATAAAAATTGTATTTTTAGGCGCATCATTTCCGATCATTTTTTTAATAACATGTTGGCCTAATGGTGTTTTGAATGAATTTTGCTTGCTCCCCTCCCCATACTTTGATGAAGATATGGGGTAAGAACTAGTAATTACTGAATTCTCAAGTAAGAAAAGGCGCTGCTTAGAAATATCTATTTCAATAGAAAGGTCCTCTTGCGCAAACACTGATGATGCCATAATCGTTATTAAAAAAACTTTCTTGAGCATATATTTATTATAACTGAAAATATTAGTATTGAGAGTGCAAGTAAATAAGGCAAATAATAGCCATATTTGCTATAAATAGTTCTTGTTTCTTCTAGCTTAATAGAACTATTAAGAACACCAGAAACACCCTTATCTAATTTATCAACAATTGTCCCATTATTATCAATAATAGCAGAAAATCCATCATTGGTAGCCCTAATCATCCACCTATTATTTTCGATAGACCTTACTCTTGCGATATCCAGATGCTGGTGTGGTCCAATTGAATTTCCAAACCAAGTATCATTACTTATGTTTATCATAAATAGTGAACTTATGTTGCTTTTCCTAACAGTGTTTCCAAAGGCAATATCAAAACATATTAATGGAGCAGCCTTAATTACAGGATTTGAACTAACCAATATAGGATCTTGATTATAATTTCCACTAGTAACATCTGACATAGGCATATCAAAGAAGGAAATTAAGTTTCTTAAAGAAGATATAAAAGGGGTAAATTCTCCAAATGGGACTAAATGAACCTTGTTATAAGTGCCTTCAAATGCAAAATTAACCATAGAATTGTATAAGTTCCCGTCAGAATTATGCCAAATACCACCAATAATGGTTTTTTTAAAATCTATTTTCTTTTTAAAGTCATCGAAATTTTTACTTTCATATGTATAAGGCAGTTCAGCCTCGGGCAAAACTAAAAGATCTGAGTCTGTGTTTGATTGTTTCATAAGCGCTAATAAATTAGCTTCAATCTCATCTCTGTAGTTATTTTTATATTTAAGAAAAGGATCGGAAGAGGGTTGAACTATTGATACTTTGATTTGATCGCCATTAGATTTTTTTTCATAAACGTTTGGTATAAAAAATATCAATCCAATTAATGATATAACTAAAAGATTTCTTTTATTATTGTGCCAACTTATAGCTACTAATGTTGAAAATATATATATAAGAATGGAGGCGCCAACCACACCAAGAAGGGGGTATATATTTTGAGTAATGGTATCTAGATATACTACTCCTGGTATAAGCCAAGGAACACCATATAGTAAATAGTACATACTCCATTCATTTATAATAAAAAGACTACTTATCAAAATAATAATTCGTACACTCTTGTATCGATTCTTTTGAAATATATTGGTTCTTATAATCAATAATGGCAATGAAAAAAATACTGTTAAAATAAGAATAAGTAATAAAAAAATAATAAAAGATATATATATACTTGTATTTCCATAATAGTAAACACTTACTATTAACCACGACATTCCAAATCCCCAATGGCCTATTGACCACAATATTAGCTGTCTTAAAGAAGAGGATTTAAACGTTAATTCTTTGATTAAGTATGCATAAGAAAGAACTATTAACGGCTTAATTGAAAAGGGTGCGAATGAAAAAACACCTAATAAACCAAAGAAAAATGGTATAAAAAATTCCTTAAATTTCATTAATTTTTAGTTACTAAAACCTTAGTGATCTTCCTTCCATCTGCGTGCGTTACTCGTATGACTAAATTCTCAATTTTTACCTCATCTCCAATTTTAGGGAGGACGCCTAATTCATTTATTACTAAGCCCCCAAGAGTTTCAGCATCTATTGCCAAAGGGTCAATATTTAAATTAAAAAATTTAGTGAATTCTTCTATTTCTACTTTTGGGTCAGCTGAAAATGAACCATCTTTGTTTTCTATTATCTCTTCTTCTTCAACATCATGCTCATCTTCGATCTCACCAACAAGCTCCTCTAAAATATCTTCAATAGTTACAAGTCCACATATAGTTCCATACTCATCAATAACTACTGCTAAATGAGATCTATCTTTTTTAAATTCTTCTAATAAAGAGTCTGCTTTCTTTGTTTCAGGAACAATTTTTGAGTCTCGGAGCATCTCTGTAAGGTTTAAATCAGTCCTTTCTCCAACAAGCTTAGGCAATATATCTTTGGCAAGCAAAATACCACTAACTTCATCCCTATCATTCCCCAGCACTGGGTACCTTGAATGGCCTGAGTCTATAATTGTGTTAATAATCTCATCTGTGCTCATATCGAGACTTATTGTTACCATATCAACCTTTGGAACCATTATTTCTTTGACTGTTGTTGATCCAAGCCTAATTGCTTTGGATGCAATAGATTCTGCTTCTTTATCTATAATATTGAGATCTACTGCATCTTTGAGGAAGTCAGTTACTTCTGAAACTGATTGTGTCTTTATAAAAAATGGGTTTTTGAAGAATTTTTTTATTTTTAAAAAAATTCCCGAAGGAGGGTGGTTGTCGTCGTTATCTAATTTTTGATTCATCTAATTGTACGGGTTGCTGATTTTTAATTTATCAAGAATATATATCTCTTTGGATTCCATAACCTCTGCAGAAATATCATCTTCGTGATCATATCCTAATATATGATATATGCCATGGACCAGCATGTGAATAACATGGTCGGAAAAAGATTTGCCATGGTCCTTGGCTTCTTGTTTTACAAAATCGTAGCTTATGGCTATATCACCAATATTTTTAGTAACATCTTTAGATAAATCATCGTTAGTAAAAGATAATACGTTTGTAGCTCTATCTTTATTTCTAAATTCCTTATTAAGCTGCTGCATTTCAGCATTTCCTACTATTTTTAAGTTGACCACGCTGTCACGTTTTTTTTCCTCTTGAAGTGTCAGATCTGCAGCATTTTTCAAAGCCAAAACTAGACTCTCAGAAACATCGAAGTCATTATCAAATATTACTTCTAATGTCATTTAGATATTTTTTTCAAATTTCTGATAAGCGTCAATTATTTTTCTAACAAGAGGATGTCTAACAACATCATTTGAGGAGAAATGCGTCATGCCAATTCCTTGTGTATCTTCGAGTACTTGAATAACATGCTCTAGACCAGAACTAATATGTTTAGGTAAATCAACTTGAGTTAAATCACCATTGATAACAGCGTGAGATCCATAGCCCATTCTTGTTAAAACCATTTTCATTTGGTCCACAGTAGTATTTTGACT
>CAYXZT010000021.1:0-15886 GCA_964469915.1 uncultured Gammaproteobacteria bacterium | reverse complement strand
CAAGTAATAGAGACCTGTAATTAGAAAAGTTTTTTGGCGATATTATATTCTCTTTGACATTTCTACCAGACCACTTTACTAATTCACAAGCCATCACAACAGATAACATTGAGGCAATACTAGCTGCAGGCCAAACATCAAAATAGTATTGAGGATATACCAATATTGGACCAGTAATTTCTGCTGCGTAAAGAGCAGGAATTGATTTATATCCAAAATAGCAAATCCCTATAACTCTTACCCCATGAGGAAGAAATACCAGACTTCCTGTCCACTCTATTTTATCTAAGTTAACAAATGCTAAATATGACCAAAATGCATAAACCCCAATGGCAAATAGATAAATCGAGACTGACATTAATAACCAGTTTCTAATATACATATTTAGTTAGGATTGATTAATTATATGAACTTATAGAGATAGGTCTAAGAAAAATTCTCTTTTGTCATAGCTGGATTGAGTAAGTTGAAGCATATTATTCTTCTCGAGTTTTTTAATTGCTTTATAAACAGTCGATCTTGATAAATTAGAGGAATTAATAACATCTGAGATATTACATACTGAATTTTTAACATTGAGTTGTGTAATTGTAAAAAAAACTTTTTTCTCAGTAAGAGTATATCCAGCAAGATTAATTTCATTTTCAATGCTAGTTAACATCTCTAGTACGTTATTTAATTCTTGTTTAAAGTTTTTCATGGATTTAGTCTAATACAACAATATATATATTTAAAGTTATATATGAGTTTATTTAACTAGTTTAATTTTATAGAAAAAATATTGGCGGAGAGACGGGGATTCGAACCCCGGAACCAGTTGCCCAGTTACTACCTTTCCAAGGTAGCGCAATCGACCACTCTGCCATCTCTCCGGATAAAGCATTGTAGATTATTTATTGATTAAATAAATATAAACCCTCCATATATGAAGGGTTTATAAAATTCGATATTTACTTAAAGATAACTTGATTTATTATTTGGTTATCAACCATTGTTCTAATTTCTTCATACCCTTTTGAAATTTTATCGAACTCTTCTTCGTTATCACCATATCTTTTATTTAACTCTGCTGTGACAGCATCCTGTTTAGCTTTAGATGGCGTCATTGATGCCATATCTGCATAGGTTATTGTCAACCACACATTAGGGCTACTAGCTCCATCTGAAGTATAGACACCGTAATCAACAATTTGTCCTAAGTCTTTTTGAACTTCCATGGCTCTCACCCATGTTTTATTTAAGTTAACTAAATAATAATCAAGATAATTAGACTGAACATCAACAACCGTTAATTGAATCTGTTGTTCTGATGGCTCATAGTCCTTCCATAATTCTGCGCTTAAAAATATTGATGATGACATCAGTGTTAATAAAAATAGTTTTTTCATAAAGTTTTACTCCTAATAATATGAGTTATTAATTTACCTTATTTTGAAACAGATACGAAGTATAAATGAGTAAATTACTGATTAAAAAACCTAAAGTTCTTAAATAGTAATTTTTTTGAAGAAGATCTTATGGGATTTATATCAATACCTCCTCTTCTCATAAAACGACCTGATACCTCAAGTGAGGTACAACCAAATTCTTTTTTTATGTCTTGAAACATACTCTCAACACAATGCTCATGAAAATCACCCCTTTCTCTATATGATTTAAAGTACTTTGTAAGCCAGGAGATATTTAATGCATTATTTGCAATAAAGTAGATATTTGCAAAATCAGGCTGGGAAGTAACTGGGCAAATTGACCGAAAACCTGCAAAACAATATACCTTGTTAGGTTTTGTTTTTGTTGTTTTTAATGTATTTAATAAAATGCTTTCAGGAGCATTATTAAATTTTGAAATGAATTTAGCTTTAACATCAGATTTGCACAACCTGCTTAAATCTTTTTTAATTTTAACTAATGCTTCAGAGTCTTTATTAAATTTTTTATTATAAAAAGAGTTGAGATAAATCTTCAAAGACTTTGATTCAACAGTGAATTTAGAAGTTGCAGGAATTTGTATTTCTAATACTTTTAGAGTTGGATTTTTATTTTTATCTAAAAAAGTAAACTCATATCCATTCCAATAATCTACACCATTCTGAATAGGTCTAGGCCCTCTATCAATAGGATCGAGAGTTTTAAAGGATCCTTTTGAATAGCTCTTTACCTCTTTACCAAGAACCTTTGTTGTCATTGCCTGATTCCTGTTCCTTTATTAAGCAGATATAGGCATGATGCAGTTAATAAGCCAATAAAACTTAAAATCATTCCTAGTGCAAAATTAATAGAAACATCACTTACACCAAGCATCCCCTCTCTAAATGTATTCACAACATAAAGCATTGGATTAGCCATAGAGATTGTTCTCCACATATCAGGCAGTATGTTAATAGAATAAAAAACGCCTCCAAGATATATTAAGGGGGTTAAAATGAATGTTGGGATGATTGAAATATCATCGAAGCTATCTGCAAAAACAGCATTTATAAAACCCATTAGTGAAAAAAGAACTGCTGTGAGGAATAAAACTAATATTGTTAATGCTGGATTTACAACTGTGAACTCAGGATAAAAAATTAAGCTCACACAAAAAACAATAAAACCAATAAATACACCTCTAGCTACACCACCAAGAACAAAGCCAAGCAATATAACCCAGTTAGGCATTGGTGAAATTAAAAGCTCTTCTATGGATTTCTGAAATTTTACAGAGTAAAAAGATGAAACAACATTATTATAAGAATTAGTTATAACTGATAGCATTATCAGTCCGGGTATCATGAATTGAATGTAATCAAAACCATCCATGGAGCCTATACGAGGTCCTATTAAAGATCCGAATATAACGAAATACAAAGACATTGTTACAGCAGGTGGAACAAGAGTCTGAACCCATATTCTTAAAAACCTTCTTATCTCTTTAACCGTGAGAGTCCATAAAGCCGTTGATACGCTAAAATTTTTATTCATTATTTCTTTACCATTTCAATAAAGAGCTCTTCAAGCCTATTAGCTTCATTCCTCATTGATTTAACTTTTATTCCTTTTTCTGTAAGCATTCCAAATAAAGAATTAATTGACCTATCTTTACTAACTGCAGCTATAAGGGTTAAAGGATCCTCTAATTTTAATGGGAAGCCTTCTATCTTTGGTGCTTCATTTAACGGTGCTTCTAAATCAAATACAAAACCCTGAACATTAAGAGATCCCAAAAGATCTTTCATTCCAGTGTTGGTTACAATTTTACCACCGTCTATAATCCCAATATTCCTACAAAGCTGCTCTGCTTCCTCAAGGTAATGAGTGGTTAGTATTATTGTAGTTCCATTCTCATTAATTTCTTTTAAAAAAGTCCACATCTCTCTTCTGAGCTCTATGTCAACACCAGCGGTTGGTTCATCAAGGATCAAAAGTTTGGGTTCGTGCACAAGCGCCTTTGCAATCATTAATCTTCTTTTGTAACCACCTGAAAGCGTTCTAGCTTGAACATCTTTTTTATCCCACAAACCTAATCTTTTAAGAATAGACTCAACCCTAGGCAAAGCCTCTGATTTTGGTATTCCATAAAAACCTGCCTGAGTAACTACGATATCTAAGACCTTCTCAAATTGAGAGAAATTTATCTCTTGCGAAACAACTCCAAGCATCATTTTTGCCTGCTCGGCATTACCATCAACATCAATATCAAAAATTTTAACTTTACCTGAAGATTTTGTTACAAGTGACCCAATAATACCAATGGTTGAGGATTTTCCAGCGCCGTTTGGTCCAAGTAAAGCATAAAAATCACCCTCATTTACTGAGAAAGAGATGCCTTTTAAAGCCTCTACACCTCCAGGATAAGTTTTTTTAAGATCGGTGATCTCTAATGCGAATGCCATTTATTTATCTCTCAGTCTTGTCTAATCCAATAACAAATATACTCAAGATTATACCAACTAATAAGCCTACCCAGGCACTAAAGAAAGTTATAAAAACAGCAATTAAAAGAGCTGAAGCCATCTCAGAGTTTTTCTTAGGAATAGCCATAGCAACATAAGCACATGCAAAACCAGTAAGTATTAATGTTAATGTCAGAGCCATTTGCATTAATGGTTTCATTAAAGTAATGAATGGTAAGGTGAAGTATAAAATCGGAAGCGCCATCAAATAATAAGAGCCAAGCCCATCATATATAGATGGCATTTCTTTAAATCCTTTTTTCCATCTCTCAACAACCACTACATGAACTCCTGTCCACAAAGCACCTTGAGTTGGGAAGAAAGGATTAATCAATAAACCTAAAAGATTTCTTGTTGCAATTGAAAGATGAGATCTATCAAGATTAATATCCAATGGTTCGTCAGGTCTTGATTTCTGTGCATCATTTAATACTTCATTTGCAGTTATAAGATCACCAAATAAAAGTGTGTATCCAATAATAACAAGTGGCAATGCTTCTAAATACATTTCTATTGGAGGAAAGCCAATAGCAAGTGGTGATGTTTTATTAAATAAAGTAACTACGTCAGGTATCTTGAAACCCCATTCAATATTGAAAGTTACTTCGTTACATAAAAAAGCAACAAATGCAGCTAAAATAAATCCTGGTAAGAGCCCTAATGAGCCTATCTTATTAAAAAAATTATTATTAGCAGATAGTCTTTTAAATGGTTCTGAGAATGTTGTGATAATGCATACGGTTATTGCAATAAACATGGATATAGGTTGAATAAGTAATTTATCAATGTCTGTCACAAAAACTTGATAGAAAGCTGCTAGAGCTGCGCCTAAAATAATCCCAGCCTTTAATCCATTAGGTATTATTTGTATTAATTTTTTACCCCAACCAGTAATGCCTAAAATAAATATAAGTAATGTAAATTCAATACATATAGCAGCCATGTATTGAAATGTTGCAACATCATAAACGCCGGTAAATTGTCCTTTAGCTGCAAAGGCTGCAATAACAATAGGTAGTGCTGGCGTGATCCATCCAGGAGCCATAGGCTCACCAAAAAGAATTGGACCTGAAGCTATAAGCGTTCCAGAAATAAAACTTAATGCAATGCCATCTTCGAAGCTTAATCCAAGACCCATGGCAACCGGAACTGCTGCAAAGGCAGTAGCACCCGAAATGACCATACCTTGAAAGAATTCACCTGCCCTGAACTTAATATGTATAAATGGAATTCTTAAAGTAAATGGTCCCCATCTGAGACCCTTGCTAGTTGTTGTGCTGTTAGTATTCATTTTGATAGATTAGACATCCCCTCCTCTAAACCTTTTAATGTTAAAGGATACATTCTATCCTCAAATAAGTCTTTCATAATACATATTGATGAAGTGTAATCCCAATGATCATCAGGAACTGGATTGAGCCATGCTAGATTATCAAAATGATCTGCAAGCCTTTTAATCCAAACGTGACCAGGCTCATCATTCCAATGCTCAATACTTCCACCAGCATTTGTAATCTCATAAGGCGCCATAGTTGCATCACCCACAACAATAATTTTGTAATCTGATGAAAACTTATTGATTAAATCCTGAACAAGGAATCTTTCTTGCGACCTTCTGTTATTGTCTTTCCATATTGACTCATAAATACAATTATGAAAATAATAATACTCGAGATGCTTAAATTCTGTTTTTATTGCAGAAAATAACTCTTCACAGAGTTTAATATAAGGATCCATAGAACCGCCGACATCAAATAAAACAATAACTTTTACAGTGTTAGATCTTTCAGGAACCATATGAATATCTAAAAATCCTGCATTTTTAGCAGTGGATTTAATAGTATTATCCATATCAAGCTCAAGATCATTTCCCTGTCTGGCAAATTTTCTGAGTCTTCTTAGTGCCATTTTGATGTCCCTGGTACCGATTATCACTGAATCATCTAGATTGCTGAATTGTCTCTGTTCCCAAACTTTAACTGCTGTCTTTTGACCGCCTTCGCCACCAACTCTAATTCCTTCAGGGTTTTGACCTCCATGGCCAAATGGTGATGTTCCATTGGTGCCTACCCATTTATTCCCACCCTCATGTCTTTCTTTTTGCTCTTCGAGTCTTTTTTTAAATTCTTCTAATAATTTATCAAGACCACCCAAAGATTTAATTTTTTTAAGTTCTTCTGGATCAAGCTCTTTTTCAAAGGCTTTTCTTAACCAATCCTCGGGTATTAATGCTTGAAAAACATCCTCTAGTTTTTCCATGCCTCTAAAGTAAATTTCAAAAGCTTTATCAAACTTATCATAGTGCTTTTCATCCTTTACTAAAATTGCTCTAGATAAATAATAAAAGTCATCAATATTTGCAAAGACCATTTGCTTTTCAAGCGCACCCAATAAATCAAGTAATTCTCTTAATGTACATGGAACACCTGATGACCTTACAGTTTGAAATAGGTTTATTAGCATTTATTTACTATTAGCTTCCCTTCTAGACATAAATGCGAGCCTTTCAAGCAACTGAACATCTTGCTCATTTTTTAAGAGCGCCCCATATAAAGGAGGAATTGCTTTAGATGAATCAGCATTCTTTAAAATTTCATCAGGCATATCATCTGATAATAATAGTTTTAGCCAATCAATTAGTTCTGAGGTTGAAGGCTTCTTCTTAAGACCAGGAATTTTTCTAAGATCAAAAAATATTTCCAATGCTTCGTTTACAAGTTTCTTTTTAATCTTTGGATAATGAACGCCTACAATTTTATTCATCGTTTCTCTGTCTGGGAACTGGATATAGTGAAAAAAACATCTTCTTAAAAATGCATCTGGAAGTTCTTTTTCATTGTTTGAAGTTAATATTATTAGCGGTCTATGCTTTGCTTTAATAGTTTCGCCTGTTTCATAGCAAAAGAATTCCATACGATCTATTTCTTGAAGTAAGTCATTTGGGAATTCAATATCAGCTTTGTCAATTTCATCAATCAATAAAACAACTTGCTTGTCAGCAGTAAAAGCTTCCCATAACTTACCTTTTTTAATGTAATTTGCTATGTCCTTTACTCTTTCATCTCCTAACTGAGAATCTCTTAGCCTTGTAACAGCATCATACTCATACAAGCCTTGAGATGCTTTTGTTGTTGATTTAATATGCCATTCTATTAGGTCCATCTTTAATGCCTTAGCCACTTCTTCAGCAAGTAAAGTCTTACCTGTTCCGGGTTCTCCTTTAATTAATAGCGGTCTTTCTAATGCCATAGAGGCATTTACAGCCATACTTAAATCATCTGTAGAAATATAATTTTTAGTTCCTTTGAATTGCATATCGATTCCTTTTTTATGAAATTTTATCTTCTGATTTAAGTATTCTAGTTAGTTGTCGCCCTGAAGCAACCAAATTATTATTTAAATCCCAAATATTACAATCTTGCTCAAAATAACCTTTATTGATATCAGCTGCTTTAAAGTCAGCAAATAGAGTGCTTGTTGTAGGAAGCTGCCTAATATGAGTTGTAAGTGTAATAGTGGGAATCCATCCCAAGGGACCAAATTTATTAGTTACAACAGGCGGAAGAATGTCTGCGTAAAAAGATAAGCAAAACTGATCTGGAATCCCACCTTCTAGTTCTAAAAATGCAGAGCATCTTGCCTCTGAACTATTGTTTAAATCTTTCTTATTCCACCATGCATGATCTGGATGGACTATACATTTAAGTTGCTTAATAAAGTTAGGGGTGAAGCCTTTTGAAATTTTGTCATAATTCATTTCAACATATTCTTTTATATCAGAATGTTCATAAATCTTTGGTGGTGTGGTTTCTAGGCCTGAATAACCTTTCATATGCTCAAAGTCAGAGCAGGTTCCAGTAAATACAGCACAAACTTTATTGTTCTGAATAGCTTTAACTAAACCTGATGAGCTACCTCGACTTACTTTAAATACCTCAACCTTTAAAGTTAGATCATCAGCATCTATCCTATCTAAGTACTGAACTGAGGAACTTATAGCAGTTGCATGAGGAACAACAGCAACAAGAGCTTTATGCATTAAAGCTTGAAGATAACCTCCATGTGGTGTTTTGCCGACAAAATATTTACTATCAGGGTTAATTGAAAAGCTATTATCATCTATTTTATTTAGTTTTAATGCTTCTTGAAAATGACTGAATTGATTCATGATTCTGCAATTTTAGTTCATAATTCTTATTAATTAAAATTTAAAATGAAATGAATAATTTATTTGATATAGCATGTAATTTCTCAAGCGAAAGATTTGATAAGGATCTTGATTTGGTTATTGAACGAGCTCAACATAACGGTGTAAATAAATTCTTATTAGTTTCCGCATCCCTCAGTGATTTTAATAAAATCCATCAAATACATATGAATTATTTTGATAACTCATACTTCACAATAGGAGTTCATCCTCATCATGCAAATGAGATTAATAATGATGAAATAAAAAAAATGAAGGAGATGATTGTTAAATATAACCCTAGTTGTGTTGGAGAAACAGGCCTAGATTTTTTTAGAAATATCTCAACCCCTGAAGAGCAATTATATGCTTTTGAAGAGCAAATAAAGTTAGCCATTGAATTTAATAAGCCTTTGTACCTGCATCAAAGAGACTCTCATGAAGAGTTTATAAAAATTATTAAGCCCTATAAGAATTTATTACCTAAGTGTGTTGTTCATTGCTTTACTGGAACTCAATCTGAATTAGATGACTATCTTGAATTAGGTTTCTTTATAGGTCTTACTGGGTGGATCTGTGATGAAAGAAGAAATGTAGAGCTTCGAAAGTCTATAAAAAATATTCCCACAGATAGACTAATGATTGAGACAGACTGTCCGTATTTAATTCCAAGAAATTTAGAAAATAAACCAAAAAACAATAGGAATGAGCCATCCTATCTTCCACATATCGCTAAAGAGGTTGCTGATTTAATGAATATGGAAACAAGTGAGCTCAGTGATATTACTTTTAAAAATAGTATGAATTTTTTTAATTAAAACAATCTGGATCGAGCCCAAACCTAGAACATATCTCAAGATTATCAGAGCCAATTTCTTTTGAGTTATGCTTTATATGAACCCTGTCATGAGAGAACCTTGGTGATGGAGCTGGTTGAACAAAACCATCAATATCAATAAATGCTTCTCTAGCAACATTATGTTCATGTGCTTTTGCTTCATCCATATCCAAGACAGGAGTAACACAAGCATCAGTGCCCCTAAATATAGTAATCCACTCCTCTCTGGTTTTTAATTTAATTTTTTCAGCAATAATTGCTTTGAGCTCAGGCCATTTTGCTTTATCCATGTGATTGGAGAATCTTTCATCTTGTATCTCAAGTTTTTCTAAGAGAATTGAATAGAATTGTGGTTCTATTGAACCGATAGCTACAAATTTTTTATCAGAACATTTGTAAGTATCATAGAAATGAGCTCCACCATCTAGCAAATTCGATTCTCTATTATCTTGCCAATGACCCATCTCTTTTAAAGAATAGAAGAAACTCATCAGTGATAAACTTCCATCGATCATGGCAGCATCAACTACCTGCCCTTTACCTGTTTTCATAGATCCAATAAGAGCTGAAAGAATACCAATCGCTAATTGAGCCCCGCCACCGCCATAATCTCCAACCAAATTAAGAGGTGCTTGAGGGTTACCCGAAGACCGTCCCATCGAATTAAGCGCACCCGATAGACTTATATAATTTATATCATGTCCTGCAACTTTTGACATTGGGCCTTCTTGCCCCCATCCAGTCATTCTTCCATAAATTAATGCATTATTTACAGCGAGACATTCATCAGGTCCAAGCCCAAGTTTCTCCATAACACCTGGTCTAAAGCCCTCGAATACAACATCAACATCTTTTATTAATTTTAATATTTCTTGAATGGTGTCTTTGTTCTTAAGATCTGCTGTTATTGATAGCTTAGATCTATTATGTATATCGTATTTATTTTCTTCGCCTTTTTGGCTCTTTCTGCTTAATCTTATTACTTCAGCACCTAAATCTGCCAGAATCATTCCGCAATATGGACCAGGACCAATTCCTGAGAATTCTAAGACTTTTATTCCATTTAAAGGACCCATTATCTAATCTTATTGGAAAACTTTAAATTTAACTAATAAATTTGGAAGCAATGATAAAGATGAAACAAAAGCAATTAACATTGCAAGAGCAGTGAATATTCCAAATAATCTTGTTGGGAAAAAGTTTGATAGAGCTAATATTGAAAACCCTGCTGCAATTGTAGCTGCTGTATAAAATATAGCCCTTCCTGTGGTCGTGTGTGCATTAACTAGCGCACTATCTGGTGATTTGGTTATTTTGATTTCTTTTTTATATCTATAAATATAATGGATGGTATTGTCTACTGCCATACCAACACTTATCGCTGCAACAGTAATTGTCATGATGTCTAATGGGATGCCAAGAATACCCAATAAGCCTATTACAGATATAGCTACAAAAATATTTGGCATCAAGCCAATAAGCATAATTTTTAATGATTTAAAGATTAATAAAAGCATCAATGCTATTACTATAAAAACAAGGGAAAGAGATCCGATTTGAGACGAGAAAAGTGACTGAAGCATGTTGTTATATAGAACAGCCAAACCAGTTAATTCAAATTGATCCTCAGAAAGATTAAATTTAGTTTGAAGATCATAGTTAATTTTTTCAAGCAATTCTTTTCTATTTAGATCAGAGGCAGATTCATTTACTCTTGTTGATATCCTTACAATAGAATCATCTTTATTTATGTACGAATATAATAATGTTTCTCTAATATCTTCTGGCAAAACTGATCTAAGTAAAGCCAACTCTAAATCATTAAGATCATTTCCATCATTTATAAGTCTTGCTAACTTTATACCACTAGAAACACTTAGCACTTTGCCTATTTCAGGCAAGGAATCTAAATAATCATGAATTTCTTCTAGCTGAGCTAGTGTATAAACATTCCACCAGTATCCCGACGCATTACTTCCATCATCTTCAAATAAATCATCTTCAAATAAATCATCATTAAATTCTATATTTAGATCCTCAAAATCAGGTTCTTTAATAATAATATCTAAAGTGGATGTACCTCCTAAATAGGTATCTATTTCTAGCATACCTTGATGTATTTCAGTATTTTTATCAAAGTAATCAATGAATCGATTTTCAACTTCTAATCTAGATGCACCAAATAATAAAGCAGCAAAAGATAATACAAATACTATATAAATAGTTGAGGTATTCGCTTTTGAAAAACCAAGAATGCTGTTAGTTATTTTATGAAGATTTAGTCTGTCCTTTGTAGGTATATTTCCAATAATTGACAGCAGACTTGGTAGTAAAGTAAATGTTGATATGAAAGCAATAGATATTCCAAATGCCATCATTTTTCCAAACTCAATTACAGGTTTTAAATCTCCAAGAAGTAATGATAAAAAAGCAATTGCTGTGGTGAGTGCTGCAAAAAAACAAGGGAGAAACATTTGATTAACTGATTCGCTTAATGCTTCTTTAAAATTATGGTTTTCTTTTTTTAATTCATTCACCTTTACAAGTACATGAACGGTTAAAGATATCGTTAGTATTAATAATAAGGCAATAAAATTTGAAGAAACAACACTAATTTTCCAATCCATAAAACCTAAGAAACCAGCAGTAATAAATGTTGTTACTAATGCATTAATCAATGGGAGGGTAACGAGCCAGATATTTCCAAAAAATAGGTAAAGCATAATTGCAAAAATCAGAGCAACGGCGGTTCCAAATAAAACTAGATCAGACCTTATATAGTCCATCATGTCAGAAGTAATCATGGTAGGACCACCAAGATAAAGAGTTGCATCTGAGCGATAGTTATCAAGTATAGATCTTATATCTGCTACTAAATTTGAATTAAAAGATGATTCATTATCATTAAGCTTACTAATTCTTTGATTAATAAGTTTTAATTTATCATTTAAAAGCTGTTTATTAGCGTTTGTATCGGGCTGTTTACTGGCTAATATGTCGAGTATTTCATATCTTTGATTAATTAAATCATCGTACTCACTATTACCCTTAAGAACTATTTGCATTGCTGTTAAGGCGCCTTCTTTACCAATAATTAACTCTTTATAGATTGGGTTATCAATAATTTCTTTTTTAGCTTCAGCTAAATCTATTCCATCTGTTGTTAAGTCTTTTAAATTATCAGAAACCTCAGTTAGGCTTACTTTTGGTTGAAAAAATATAGGTGCATCTAGTAATGAAAGAATTGAATCAACGCCATCAAGCTTTGATAGGTCATTCTCCAAACTTTGTAGCTGATCAAGAGATTCTTTTGAAAATAATTCACTATTTGGTTCATATGTGACTATTAAAAAACTAGAATCTCCAAACTCTTTCTCATTTTTTCTATAAGTTTTAAATGCTTCATCGCCTTCTAGCACCAAAGCATCTGATGATGCATCTAACTTAAAATTAGTTATACCAAATGACGCAAAAGCAATAACAGAAGTGACTAAAATTAGAACTTTATAGGGATTAAATGTGGTGAAATATGCAAGATATTTTATTAATTTTTTCATGTGGTTTTATGAGCGCATTGAGGTGAATCTATCACCATAGGATTTTTTTTATATTCATCTTCATCAAATGTGTGAATAGACAAAGCATGTATTTCATCCATTATTTTTCCCAGAGCTTTGTATATTGATTTATGCCTCTTAATGGTCTGTATATTCATGAAATCGTTACTGACGATTACAATTTTAAAGTGTGATTCAGAGTCCTTAGGTACATTATGCATAAAGCTTTCATTGATAATTTTTAATGAAACAGGGTTGAATTCTTTATTCAGTATATCTGCAATTTTATTATGGATAGTAACTTTCACAGAGGTATTATAGTGAGAAGTTTAAGACTTGGCAGAAAATACAAGGATTTATGGGTAATTTCTTCCTATTATTCTGTTATAGATAATTGCAAAAATAACAATAAAAATAGCACCAATTGCTACTGGCATTAATACAAAACCAATCCCCTTCCCTCCAAGAATAGCAATAATAGGATTTGCTCCAGCAGGTGGATGTATTATATTGAATGAGGCCATCACAAAAACTGAAAGAGCTACTGCTATACCAAGAGATAATGGACTTGATCCAAGCAAGGCAAAAATAACTACTCCACTTAATGCAGATAAAACATGACCAAAGAGAATATTTTTTGGCTGAGCTAGAGGACTCTCATGAACGCCCATTACAAGAACCATCGACGCCCCAAATGGTGGAATTAACCAAATTATTGAAGGATCGAAAGAACTTAAATATGCTAAAGAAAAAATACATAAAAATGCACCTAAAGAAGCAAGCAAATCAGTTTTTAAATTAGTTCGTGATTTAAATAAGTTTTTCATTAAGAATACAGTAACTTATTTGCAACCATAGATATATAATAAATTTTAACTATCTAATGGGCTTTTTTCATCAATAGTCTCTAGTATTTGTACAATTTTTTCCCACTTAAGCCACTCATCTTGATTTAATGATGCAGCATGCTCTGCTGCTCGAAGCATCGCAATGGTTTGGGCTTCATTACCGTACTGAGAAATTAAGGTGATAGCGATTTGTTGCAAATCATCTTTCATATCTATGAGCTACTTAAAAGTCGAATATTTTCTTTAGCTTTTTCAATATCACCCCATTGAATAATTTCAAAATCACCTTTCATTGTTTCTATAAGGGCGGTAGCTGATTCAACCCAGTCACCACAATTAAAATAATCAATACCGTTAATTACAGAAATTTGGGCTTTATGAATATGTCCACAAACAATACCATCTAGATTTCTAATTTTGCATTCTTTTGAAAGACTTTCCTCATAATTAGAAGTTTTATTCACAGCTTTTTTAGTAAGATCTTTTAGATACTTTGCTAATGACCAGTATCCAAAGCCAAGCCTTGCTCTAAAAAAATTAAGGAACTTATTAAAAGCCAATAGAAAGGTATAAATTTTATCACCAAATATTGAAAGCCTTTTTCCGTATTTAGTAACCATATCAAACTGATCACCATGAATTACAAGTAATTTTTTTCCAGAAACACTTTCATATTCATACTCTTCTTTTAGTTCTAAATTACCCAATTGCAAGGGTTGATAAATTCTTAAGAAATCATCATGGTTTCCAGTAATATAAGTTACCTTAGTTCCATTTTTTGCCATAGATAAAATATTACGAATAACATTACTATGCTCTTGCGGCCAATAAATCTTTGACTTTAATCGCCAACAGTCAATAATATCACCAACAAGAAACAAGTTTTCACAAGAGTGGGTTTTTAAAAAATTGTATAGATATTTAGATTTACAACCCTTAGATCCCAAATGGACATCTGAGATAAATATAGACTTGTATTTTGACATGTCTCATTATGTTTATAAGATATTAAAAATCAACAGTAAATGCGGAATCAACTCATGAATATTCTTTGGGTAAAAGATGGTAAGTTAGGCCATGAAAAGCAAGTTCAGGCGCTGTTACACGAGCTTTCTAAAGAAATACAAATAAATGTAATTGAATACCAGCCTGATGGAATATTGACTAAAAAATTTAAATATTTATTTAGCCCTCTTTCTGCACCAATTACTAATCAAGACATTAGAGATATTAATCTATCATGTAATGAAAATAATATTTCTATAATCATTGGTGCTGGAAGAAAAAGCCATTGGCATATTCTAAAAATATCTAATGTCATCTCGTCATCAAAATATACTGAGGGTGTAATAGAAAAAATTAATATTACATCTAAGCCAAAAAATATTGCAGTTATGTTCCCTACCTTTCATAGAAATAAGTTTAATATTATTTGTGCCCCCAAGCATGACATCAATAAAGTTCGCTCCCATCACAAATACCCTCCTCAAAATATTCTTTTCTATGAAGGGTCATTAGCTAAGGTTTCATCAGAAGAGGTTGATGAAAAAGTAGGCTTAATTGCAATTGGTGGGAAGAATAAACATTATCTATTTAATATACAGAAACTAATGGATCAGATTGAATTTGTAATATCAATATATCCAAATAAAATTTGGTACATTTTTCCCTCTAGAAGGACCCCATCTAAAATGCGAGATTCACTTAAAATTCTTGCAAAGACAAATAATAAAATAATTCTTTCAGAGAATAATTTTAATGAGGTTTTAAATAAAGCCTCAATCAAAATTATTACTCAGGATAGTGTAAATATGGTGTATGAAAGCCTTTCTACTAGAGGCTCTACTGTATTATTTAATATGAAGTATTTCAGAAAAAATAAAGTAATTAACCAAATGAATGAGCTTCTACACAATAAGCAAGTGGGATATATTGAATATAACAAAATGGTCAAAGGCCTAAATAAAATAAAAATTCATATGCAAAACCCACATCACGAAGTTTTTGCTGAGGTTGAGAAATTAGTATATAAAATTAAAAATAAACTAAACCTCTCATGAAGATAATCCATTATGTTTTAAGTGAAACTTTTGCCGGAATAGAGCAACATGTTGAGGAGCTATCAAAGATCCAGGCTATAAATAACGAAGTTATTGTTGTTTGTAATCCATCTATTTCAAGATACTACTCTCATGCAAGAGTTGAAGAGGTAAGCAATATATCAAGACGCTCTATCTTTGGCATTTTTAAATTAATAAGCACAATTAACAAATTAAAACCTGATATTGTGCATTCACATGGTTCAAAAACTACATCAATAATAAACTCTGTTAAAAAAATCATTAATCTCAATCATGTCTGTAGCGTGCATGGCATTAAAAGTAATACTAAGGTCTACAGTAATGCTGATGCTGTAATAGCTGGAAGTATAAAAATACAAGCCTCATTAAATGTCTCAAGTCACTTAGTTGAGAATTGGTGGCACCCTGCTCTACCAAAAAGCATTGAAAAGACCAATGAATATA